>CAZMDV010000098.1:0-8624 GCA_964564875.1 uncultured Salinivenus sp. | reverse complement strand
GCGGGAGACGGCGAACCGTCCCGAAAAGACGTGTGGTGGTCATAGAATTTCCAGGTTAAAGTACGGACACTCCGGCATGATTGAACCCGGCAGCGCCCCGGAAGTTTGAACCGCAATCTACTCAGAATGCTTCGGTTACGACTCGGAGTCCTGAAAGAGCGAGACCGTTGCGGTCACCCCAAATACAGCAGTGAAGGCCTCCCGGTGGTCGGCTTCGAGGGGAGGATGGACCACCCCACCGGGTTGGAAGTCCCCGGAGGTGCCCTGAAGCGTCGCCGTGAGGTGGTGGAGCAAGCTCTCTCCGAATCCCGCGTCCCGTCCTGCACTCCACCGTCCTGTCAGTCCTAGACCGACCCTGAGCCGCTCGTCGGGGGCGGTATACCAGCCCTGAGCCCCGTGCGTCAAGACCATCGTTGTGGGAGCGCGGTCGCCCGCAGGGAAAAAAAGCCTCTGCGCCGGTCCGCAGCCGAGCCGAGAAGGCCGGTCGGGCAGGATCGAAGTAGTAATTGCCGGCGAACTGGAAGGGGATCTGATTGACGGTGTAGGCACCGAGCTGCTTCAGGGCCGTGAGCGAGCCGATGGTGGAGGGCCAGACGCCGGGATTACCGGTCGTGGGCGGGCGGAACCCCACCTCCATGAACAGCGGGACGTCGGCGCTGTGCACTTTGAGGCCGAAGTATGGATCGCCTACGCCGGTTGACGGCGTTTTTGCGACTCGGGACCGGGACAGAGAGTTGAAGCGGACGTGGGCCACCGGCAGTTCGTCCACGAACATTACCCGATCGGCGAGCATGGCCTGTGCCGAGACACCGAATGACGAGGTAAGTACAGAGACCCCCCGTCCCCCTCATCGAACACGGGTTGAGCCATTCCACAGATGCCTGATTCGCGTGCTGGAGCGGGGCCGTCCACACGGACTGAGCGGACACGGGGAGTATGCTGCTGAGCAGGAGTAGGGCGAGCTGAGCGGGAACAGGACTGAAGCATGAAATGGGGAGACGGAAAAATTGGCTACCTGCAAGGCCGCCCCATTTTCCCGCGCAGGCAACAGCATTTCAATGTCCTAGGCCCGGCTCGTGGTGCACAGAGGGAAATTGGCAGGGGTCGCCTGCGCAGGTCGTTAAGGAAAGGAACGGCATCCACCACGGCGAATTCGAAGACACCACTTTCTTTCGTCCCCCGATTCTCAGCCACTCACTCTCCGAACCGAATGACCATTCTCGTCACCGGCGGCGCTGGATTTATCGGGTCCCACGTCGCCGGCGCACTGCTTGATGAAGGACACGACGTACATGTTCTGGACGACCTGTCCACGGGCCGCCGCTGGAAGGCACCCGAGGCCGCGCCTCTCTTCGAGCACGACATTCGCTCGGAGGGCGCCGCTGCCCTCTTCGCGGAGCACCAGTACGAGTGCCTCGTCCACCACGCCGCGCAGATGGATGTGCGGAGGTCCGTGAAGGACCCCGGCTTCGACGCCGACGTCAACATTCGCGGATTGATTAATCTGATGGAGGCTGGGCTCGACCACGGCCTGCAGAAGGTGATCTTCGCCTCCACCGGGGGGGCCATCTACGGCGAGCCCGAGTACACGCCGCAGGACGAGGATCATCCGCTCCGGCCCGTCTCGCCCTACGGCGTCGCCAAGCTGGCGGCGGAAAAGTACCTTCACTACTACCAGGCGCAGTACGACCTCGACACGGTGTCGCTACGGTACGCCAACATCTACGGCCCCCGCCAGAACCCGCATGGAGAGGCCGGGGTGGTAGCCATCTTCACTAAGGAGATGCTCGCCGACGGGCAGCCGGTCATTAACGGCCCTGGTGAGCAAACCCGTGATTACGTGTACGTCGGCGATGTGGTGCGGGCCAATCTCGCGGCACTGGCGCACGACGGAAGTGGGGTGTTCAACGTGGGCACCGGCCGAGAGACAAGCGTCAACGAGCTGTTTCGGATGCTCCGGGCGGAGACGGGAGCCCCGGTAGACGAGACCCACGGACCGGCCAAGCCTGGGGAGCAAGAGCGCAGCGTGCTCGGCTACGAAAAGGCGGAACGAGAGCTCGGATGGGCCCCGCAGGTGCCCATCGACGAGGGGCTGGCCCACACGGTAGACTGGTTCCGCGCACGGTACGAGCCGGAAACGACCTGAGCACGAGAGGCACGATGACGTTTCGGGGGAGGGCGGGAGCTCCTCAATCAGCCGCCCGTCGCCATCCTGAGACTCACACGGCAGGATTTCGTGGATCCCTTGATGCTCGTTTAATTTCATCGCGTCGACCCGAAAATACACCAGAGTCGGCAGATGACCGAAGTCGGCAGGTGGAAGCCTATTTTTCTCGTAAACCCTTAACGTTCAATGCCTTAACGTCGAAACGTTTGGCATCTCAAACTTGCCTGAAAAGGAGGTAGATCCTGCTAGTTCCGCCGACATTTCCGCTGGAATCTGTCTGAGCACCATCGTTGCGGCTGTAAATCCTCGGTATCTGGTTGGGAACTCCGCCAGGAATGACCCTCGACACCGAGGGGCGACCCGGTGATGGGAGTGCCGATGCCCATGATACCAAATGCGACGATCCACTGTGCACGTTTCTATCCCACCAACATAAAGGGTCGACCGGGGGCTGAGTGGAACGAGGTCATGCTGTTTCAGTGCCGGTCAATCCTTCACTCTGGACGATTTTGCGGGAAAGGGTCCGGAGTGTTGAGAGAGTCTGCGCTTCAGCCTGTGTGCGCATGACGTGCACGTCAATCTCCCGCAAACAGTATAAGATGTACGTCCTGCGTGTAGGAGTCATGGAGGGAGCGTCCAGCGTGCGGCCCTGATACACCGCCTCACCCTCTCTTTCTTTTCACCGGGAGCGATGGGCGTCGGGGAAGAGATAACATTGACCTCCGTGCCGATGAGTCTTATACTCTAAGCAAATTTGAGACTTCGTGGTCGGTCCGGCCAGTCCTTTTGTTTTTTATCAGCTCGCTCGCTCAACGCATGTCGACGCCCGTCTCCGAGCTCCGGACTATAATCGACCGCGTTCCGTTTTCGGTTGACGACACCGACGCCGCCAACGATGCCTTTCGGCGGTGGAGAATGGGGAGCGACCCGGACGCCAAGCGCCTCGTGGACCTCTGGACGTACTGCTATGTCTGCCGGTACTTTTTGTCCAAGTCAGCAAAGGGCACGTTCGACAACACCTCCGACGCCGACGAGCTGACCACGCGAGCCTACCGCAAAGTCCAGGAAAACCGGGACGGGGTCCGAAATCCAGACCGGTACGCGAACTGGGTGAGTGTGATCTGCAAGAATACACTCCTCAATTACACCCGTCGGGATCAGTTCTCCGAGTCGATTGAGAAAGAAGAGGGTCCTACGCTCACCTCCGGAGCGGAGCCCCTCGTCGCGGAGGTAGGGTTCGTGCGCGAAGCGCTTGACGAGGCCATCGAACAGCTCCCGAGGTACCTACGAGAACCGGCCCGGCTCTACTTCCTCGAAGACCAGGGGTTTGAGGAGATCAGTGAGGCCATAGGCAAGCCCGTGGCAACCGTACGGACGTACAAACACAAGGCCGTAAAGCAACTTCGCACCGACGACCGGCTCCGAGAGTACGTGGAACGGCCGGACTTGGGGGAATAATTTTAAATTTTGGCACAGAAAGTTATGCACGCAGTTTCGATGTGTCTCTCTAGATACCCCGCACCGACTCTGCTTATCTTCCCAACTTCCTGGAAGCATCGGCCGGACATCGGGCCGAATGGTGCTGCGGCCAATTGGGGCCAGCAACTCCTCTCTTGGCTTTGCGGGACGTATTCTGGATAGCTTCTCAAGAAGCCCACACAGGCTCAGCGGATCTCACTTCGCACATAGCCGCACGGTTTGACGGTCATGAACGACGTCGAAGAGCAAATTCTCTCCTATCCTCACCTCTCCGAAGAGGAGCAGCACGAGGTCGAAGCGTACGTCGAGTCGAATCCAGAGTGGGCTCCCCTCCTCAGGGATGTGCGCTCCATCGAGCACCTCTCCGCGAACGTGCAGGCGGATCTCCCGTCCGGGGCCCTACTTGCTACTTACGTGGTGGTCCAGCATCTCCATCCCGAAGAGGTGCCGCCCGGGCTGCAACGGGCCTTCTCGAAGCTTGAGGCCCGCATCGAGGACGATGAGTCGCTCCAGCGCGAGGTGGAGGCGGCCCGTCGTCGGCTGAAGGCGGCGGAGTCGGCCATTGACCCGGTGTCGCACTTCGAGGCACTCACGGCGCACGAGCTCGAGACCGAAGTGGTGCCGGAGCGCACCGAGGACCCTGAGCCGGCGTCCACCGCAACCCAGAAGACAACGCCCTCGTTGCTGGAAGTCATCCTGAATCTACCGCGGCTCGCGCGGCGGGGAATGGTGGTGGCCCTTGTCCTGGTGGGCGCGTACGGGGCACTGTACGGCGTGAGTCAGGCCACGCAGTCGACCCTTAATCGCCTCGCCGCCGTGGAGATCAGTGATCAGGTCGTAGAAAACTACGCCAACGCCGAAATGCGGAGTCCAATGCCCGGGACCGATACGGCGTCGGTCGATGATCGGTACCTGGACGCCCTTTCCGCGCTCCAGGAGGCCCGGGTCTCCACGTTGGGGCTCTTCCCCCGCTACGACTCCGAAGTGCTCAACCGGGCGGATCGGCGCCTCGATGAGGTGCTGGCGCAGGTAGAGCCGGGATCCTTCCTGGCTCTGGAGGCGCACTTCTATCTCGGAAAGATCTCGCTCGCCAAGGAAGAGGTGGACGCTGCCCAGCGTCACTTCAAGACCGTCGTGAAGAACGAGGGCCGACGGGCGGACGAGGCATACCAAATTCTAAAGACCCTCCAGCAGGAGTACAGCCCAAACCCCGAATAGTAATCTCCACTCAGGACTGCGGGCGGCTCATCGGCCGTGTTCGTCTCTGTCTAAGCGAAAACGAGGGCCAGGGAGCATCACTGGTCCCCGTTTCGGCGAGAGATTCCCGAGGGAACACCGCTGGGATTAAGCATAGGTGTTGAGCATCACCGGCATGATGAGCATAAGAATGTCCTCTTCCGGGACGTCCTCGGAGGCCTCCCGGGGCAGAACAATCCCGGCGCGGTTGGGGGAGCTCAGCTCGAAGACGACCTCGTCGCAGTCGACGTTGCTGAGCACCTCGGTGAGGTACTCCGAATTGAAGCCGATTTCCATCTCCTCGCTGTCGTAGTCGCAGTGGATGGTCTCCTCGGCCTCGCTGGAGCGCTCCACGTCCTCCGCCGAAATGGTGACGGTGTCGGCCGTAATGTCGAGCCGAATCTGGTTCGTCATGCTGGAGGAGTAGAGCCCGACGCGCTTCACGGCGTTGAGCATGTCCTCGCGGTTGACGACAAGGTTGCGGTCGTTCCCGTCCGGAATGACGGACTGGTAGTTCGGGTACGTCTCGTCGATCAGCCGGGCGAGCACACGGGAGTTTTCAAGTTCAAAACTCACGTGGCTCTCGTCCACCCGGACGGTACAGATCTCGTCGTCCTCGACGATCCGCCCCGCGAGCTTCGTGGCCTTCTCTGGGACAATGAAATCGGCGGAGATGTTGGCCTGGAGCTCGGGAAGGGTGAGCTTTACGAGCCGATGCCCGTCCGTCGCGACCACAGACGTCTCGTCCTCGCCGATCTGGAAGTACACGCCCATCATGGCAGGGCGCAGGGCGTCCTGGCTCACCGCGAAGGCCGTCTTGTCGATCGTTCGGCCCAGCAGGCCCCCTTCCACGTTGATTTCGTGCTGCTGCTCCAGCTCCGGCAGCTCAGGGTAGTCTGACCCGTCGTGGCCCACCATCTTGTAGTGGCCCTGGTCGGTTTCCATCCGGATCTCGAAGTCGCTGTCCGCCGAGAATTCAATGGGCAGGTCCGGCAGCGCGCGCAGGGTATCGATCAGTCGCTGAGCGGGGACCGCGATGGGGGTGCTCTCCGGCGTGCCGTTCGTTTCGAACTGAACGGGCACCGTCTGAATGATCGAGATTTCGAGGTCGGTGGCGCTCAGGCGCAACGTATCCCCGTCCCGCTCGAAGAGAATGCACTCCAGGATGGGCATTGTGCTCTTCGACGGAACGGCACCCTTGACGGTATTGAGCGCCTCGAGAAGGTCGGCGCTTGAGGCGGTGAATTTCATGACGGTGGACGCGTTGCGGGAAAGAACAGTGGAAGTTCAGGAAGCTCTGCACCCAAATAAACAGATACACAAGTTCATGCGCAACCTGTACGGTGGGGGACGGCGGAAGATTCGGGCCGAGGGTGCCGCACTTGAGGGCTACTGGCCGTGTCGCTCAATCTTCCGGCCGATCTTCTCCACCGTGTTCCGAAACTGGTCGTCGGTGTCCATCTGCTCCTCCACCGTGTTGTTGGCGTGGATCACGGTGGAATGGTCGCGCCCCCCGAAGTGGAGCCCGATGTCCTTCAGGGAATGCTGCGTATGCTTCTTAACGAAGTACATCGCAATCTGCCGGGCGCGCACGACCTCCCGCTTTCGAGTTTTCCCCCGCACCTGGTCCTCGGCGATGTCCAGGTGCTCGCAGACGATGCGCTGGACATCTTCAATCGTGAGAGTGGCCTCCTGCTCCTGAACGAGATCGCGCAGGACCTCTCTGGCGAGGTCGAGCGTGATGTCGCGCTGGTGGAGAGTAGCGTGGGCGAGGAGCCGGATCAGGGCGCCCTCGAGTTCCCGGATGTTGCTTTCGATGCTGCGGGCAATAAACTCGACGATCTCATCGTCGAGCTCAATGCCCTCGTCCTCGGCCTTGCGGTCGAGAATGGTAATGCGCGTGTCCAGGCCGGGGGACTTAAGGTCGGCGGAGAGGCCCCACTGGAAGCGGGAGAGTAAGCGTTCTTCGAGGCCGTCGATTTCGCGCGGCGGCCGGTCTGCCGACAGCACGATTTGCTTGCCTGCTTGGCGCAGCGCATTGAAAATGTGGAAGAACTCCTCCTGGGTCTTCTCCTTGCCGCTGAAAAACTGCACGTCGTCGACGATGAGCACGTCGACCTGGCGGTAGAACCGCGAAAACTCGCTGATCCGATTTTCCTGGATCGCCTGCACGAACTCGGTGGTGAACCGCTCGCTGGAGACGTAGAGAACGGCCTTGGAGGACCAGTGGGCCGTGAAGTGGTTGCCGACGGCCTGAATGAGATGGGTCTTTCCGAGCCCTACGCCGCCGTACACGAGGAACGGATTGAAGCTCGTCCCGCCCGGTTCATGGGCAATGGACTGGGCCGCGCTGCGCGCCAGGCGATTGCAGTCGCCCTTGATGAAGCGGTCGAAGGTATAGCCCTCGTTGAGCTGGCTGTCGACCTCGGTGTCCTTGAGGCCCGGGATGGCAAAGGGGTTCTGCACCGGCGGCTCGTCGCGCGTCTCCTCGACTCCAGGCTCGGGCTGATCCCCCTCCGGAAGAGGCTCTTCTCGGGCGGACGGATCCTCCGGCGGGACGGAGGGACCGGCGTCTGGGGGCGAGGGCGGCTGGGACGAGTCGGAGGACCGCTCGGTAGGAGAGTCAGGAGGAGGGGGGGGCGAGGACGCGTCCTCGTCGGAGTCCTCAGACGGGCGCGCAGGAAGCTGCATCGACGCCCCCTGGTCCGGATCGTCCGGGTCGTCCTGCTCGATGACCACGTCGTAGAACAGCCGCCCCTGGGGGCCGAGCACCCGCGTGACGGTTTTCCGGAGCAGCGAGAAGTAGTGTTCTTCGAGCCACTCGTAGTAGAAGCGACTCGGGAGCTGTATCGTGAGCTTGCGCAGGTTGTCCTCTTCCTCCAACGACTGGGCCTCCAGCGGTTCAAACCAGGTCTTGTAGCTCTGGGGGCTCACGTTGTCCCGAATGATGTCGAGACACTCGTCCCAGGCGCGGTCGGCGGAGGTGTCCATTACAAGCCAGGGCCGGTCTTGCGAGCGGTGTGGGCTCGCCAGTTTGATCGGGCAATACGGAGGATGAATACGACCGAGGACGGCGTTTGTCGGACGTGCTAAGTGCCGGACCGTCCGCGACTAAAAAATCCGGGCGCTTCCCCCAAGATGGCGTCCGCGACGGAGAAACAAACGCTGTCACTAGAAGCTGCGGAGCACCGAAGCGGGAATCTGGATCTCCCATGCTCGTCCATCCGGGGGAGCAGCTTCTGGGAGAGGAGTCCTCGGACCGCCCTACGATCAAAAGGGGGCGGGCCGTTGTCTTGCCAGAACGGAATGCACGACACGGGGGCTATTCGGTCGATGTTCGCAAAGCCAAGGATGAGGAACGAGGAGCACTCCAGCGAGGACTTCCTCGCCCGGCGGACGAGCCGTCGTCGAGCACCGATGAGATCGAAGGTCCCGATGACCGTCAGTGAGCGGGGGTATCGGGGTTGGGCACAGCCCGGTGGCAGATTAGCAAGCATGACCCCTCAGCGTGGCGCCACGTCGGTGGGGGATCGGAAAATTCGGGCCGCGCCGCGAGCCCCGAACGGAATTCGCCGTCGGGGCAGCGCACCGGAGAACGCGCATCGGACGGAGCGGGGTGCGGCTTGAGCGGCGGCTTCGGTGAAGCCGCGCAACGCCGTCGTCGGTCGTATGCCCCCCCGGTCAAACAGGGGAATACGAACGATAATCATTGCCCTCGGCAACGTCAAGAACCGGAGCCACC
>CAZMDV010000097.1:0-8657 GCA_964564875.1 uncultured Salinivenus sp. | reverse complement strand
GGCTTGTTTGATCTGCCGCAGAAAGTCGGCCCGTGCCTCCCCCGTACGAATGCCCTCCTGCCGCTCTACGTGGTGAGTGAGGATGGCTCGGGCCTCTTCGGACGGGGAGCGGCCGTGCGCTTCGGCCTGGGCCTCCAGGGCCGCGAGCGTATCGTCGTCGAGATCGGGGACGCGAAGCTCCGGCATGGGGATCCCTCGGCATCAAGACGAAGTGAACGACTCCCGGTTGGGAGGAAGCGTTCATACGGCCTCGTCCGGGAAACGCTCCAAAGAGCGAGGGGGGACGGGCACTGGTGCGATCTATGACGCCAGTCGCTTGCGTCGTGCGACGTGGGCGGGCGGCTCCACGTCGGGCGGAAGGTCGAGGCGGAGAGAGAGGGCCTCCAGCTGTTCGGGATCGACCCAGTCGGGCGACTTCACCATCGGCTCCTTGCCGCTCTGCGTTTTGGGGAAGGCGATGACGTCACGCAGCGAGTCGGCCCCGGCCAGGAGCATGACGAGGCGGTCGAGCCCCAGCGCGATGCCGCCGTGCGGCGGCGCGCCGTAGCGGAGGGCGTCGAGCAGGAAGCCGAACCGGTCCTGTGCCTCCTCCTCGTCGATCCCGAGCACGTCAAAGACTTGCATCTGCGTCTCGTGGTTGTGGATGCGGATGGAACCGCCGCCGATCTCATTGCCGTTGAGGACGAGATCGTAGGCCCGCGCCTGCACGTCGGTGGGGTCGTCATCGAGCGCGTCGAGGTCGTCCGCGTGGGGGGCCGTGAAGGGGTGGTGCATGGAGACGGGCCGTCCGGCCTCCTCGTCATACTCCATGAGGGGAAAGTCGGTGACCCACAGGAAGGCATCCTCGCCCTCGTCGGCGGGGGGACGGAGGCCGAGCTCCTCGCCCATGTGGAGGCGGAGGTCACCCGCCTGCTCGTAGACCGTGGGCGGGTCGCCGGCCAGGGTGAGCACGAGGTCACCCGCCTCGGCGCCCACCTGCTCGGCGGCGGCGCGGCCGTACTCGTGGGGCAGCGCGTCGCTGCTCAGGTTCTGCTCGAGGCCGGAGCCGTCGGACGGCAGCTGGAAGTAGATGAGCCCGGCGGCGCCAATCTCGTCGGTCACGTGGTCCTCCAGCCGGTCCATCGCGGCGCGCCCCCGGTCGCCCTCGCCCGGCACCCGGATCGCCACGATGCGACCGCCGTCGTCCACAATGGACTCGAAGACGCGGAAGCCGCTGCCGGCGAAGCATTCGCTCACGTCGTGCAGCGTCAGGTCGAAGCGCAGGTCCGGCTTATCGGTGCCGTAGGTGCGCAGCGCTTCGTCGTAGGTCATGCGGGGGAAGGGCGTCTCCAGCGTCGTGTCCTCCAGGTCCGCCCAGAGATCCACCATCAGGCCCTCCGTCAGCTCGTAGACCTGCTCCTCGGTGGCAAACGTCATTTCCACGTCGATCTGCGTGAACTCGGGCTGCCGGTCGGCACGCAGGTCCTCGTCACGGAAGCACTTCACGATCTGCACGTAGCGATCCAGCCCGCCCACCATGAGCAGCTGTTTGTACGTCTGCGGCGACTGGGGAAGGGCGTAGAAGCGACCGGGGTGCAGGCGGCTGGGGACGAGAAAGTCGCGCGCTCCCTCCGGCGTCGACTTCATCAGCACCGGCGTCTCCACCTCCAGGAAATCGTGCTCGTCGAAGTAGCGGTGGGTCGTCTGGTAGAGGCGGTGGCGCAGAATGAGATTCTCCTGGAGATCCGGACGGCGGAGGTCGAGGTAGCGATGCTCCAGGCGCAGGTCCTCATTGGTGTTCATCTGCCGCTCCTCGTGGGCGCTCACCACGAAGGGCGGCGTCTCGGAGGTATTCAACACCACGAGGTCGTCGGCACTTACCTCGATAGCCCCGGTCGCCAGGTCTGGGTTGACCATATTGTCCCCCCGGGGCCGCACCGTGCCGCGGACGCTGATGACGTCCTCGCGGCGCAGCTGACCGGCCCTCTCGTAGGCGTCCTGGTTGTCCTGCGGCGAGAAGACGACCTGCGTGAGGCCGTAGCGGTCACGCAGGTCCACGAACACGAGCCCACCGTGGTCGCGCCGGGTGTCGACCCACCCTTTGAGGACCACCTCGTCGCCGTCATGGCCGGCCCGAAGGTCCCCACAGGTGTGCGTGCGAGCAGGGTGCGTGTCCTCTGAAGTGAAATCGGCGCGGGACGGGGGGGGCATAATGGCGAAAGTGGTTGATCGAGAATAGGGACGGGCAGAGAAGAGCCATGGTGCGTGGCTAAAACGCCGCCAACCCGAACGTCAGAATCAATCCTCGGTTCGTCCTCACCGTGAATTTAGACATAGAATTAGACAGAGCGGGGGGCATCCGCTATATTCTCAGCGTTGATAAGAATTCTGTAACGTTACCCAGGTGTGACGTCCCTGTAAGCGAGCTTCCTTTTTTACCGATTCCAGGCTACAAAATGGCAGCAAGCGGTCCCTCGTCCGATGAGTCGATGCAGAATGGGGGCGCCGCCGCTCCGGCCGAGGGGGATGGGGCGGCCGCGGCCGTGGCGGAGCGGCAGGACTTCTTCGGGCATCCTCGTGGCCTCGCCACGCTCTTCTTCACCGAACTGTGGGAGCGCTTCAGCTACTACGGCCTGCGGGCGCTCCTCGTCCTGTTCATGACGGCCCCGGCGGGCGCTGCGGCCACGAATCCGGGCCTCGGCTTCGGCACGGAGAAGGCGACGGCCATCTACGGCCTGTACACGGCGTTCGTGTACCTATTGGCACTGCCCGGCGGCTGGGTGGCCGATAACATCTGGGGACAGCGGCGCTCGGTCTTCGTCGGCGGCTGCATCATTGCGGCGGGGCACTTCAGTCTGGCAATGCCTGCGCTCGGGCTCCCCGAGTTGTCCTTTTTTTACCTTGGGCTCTTTCTCATCGTCGTGGGTACGGGCCTGCTCAAGCCCAACATCAGCACGATGGTGGGGGACCTCTATCCGGAAGGCGGGGCCCGGCGTGACGCGGGCTTTTCGGTCTTCTATATGGGCATCAACTTCGGGGCCATCCTGGGACCCACGCTCTGCGGCTGGCTCGGCGAAGGATACAGCTGGCACTGGGGCTTTTCGCTGGCGGGATTTGGGATGCTTGCGGGACTGGTCTCCTACAAACTCGGGGCATCCAATCTTGGTGACGCCGGTTTGCTCGACGCCGACGATGAGGCGGCGGTCGAGCGCAAGAGTCGCAACTTTTATCTTGCCACGGCAGCCGTAGCGGCGGCCCTTGTCGCCTTCGGTTTTCTCGCCACCTCGGGCGTCATCGCTGTCACGCTAACGGGCACCGCCGAGGCCGTAGGCGTGGGCATCGTCGTCGTCACCGTGGTGTTTTTTGCCTACCTGACCCTGGGGGTGAACGGGGCCGTGGGAATAACGGGCTTCTTTGGGGTCGCGACTGTCGTCGCGGGCCAGTTCGTGGAGGGCACAGCGCTGGCGGCCCAGATCGCAACGGGCGCCACGGTGGTCTTCTTTATCCTCGTCACGATTGCCCGACTGATGGCGCCGCAGTACGACGTGTCGCTCGAAAAGAAGCGGCTCTTCGTCATCTTCTGGCTGTTTCTGCTATCCGCCCTCTTCTGGTCCGGCTTCGAGCAGGCAGGCTCATCGCTGAACCTGTACGCCCGCGACCTCACGGCCCGTAACTTTGGCCCCTTTGCGCTTTCGCAATCCACGGCGCTTCTGGTGACGATCTTTGTGATCGGTCTGCCGGCGGCGTACATCGGCTACCGGACCTTTAAGCGCGAGCGGATGTGGTGGGTGGGCAAAGCGGGGGTGAGCCTGCTCGGGGCGCTCATCGTTGGGTTCCTTGGGTACCTCGCCTACCAGATGGCGGGCGGGTGGACGGTGCCGGCGAGCATGCTTCAGAACATCAACCCGACCTTCATCGTCCTGCTGGCGCCCGTGTTCGGGGCGCTGTGGACGTGGCTGTCGAAAGTGAATGCCAACCCGTCGATTCCCATCAAGTTTGCGCTCGGGCTCTTTGGGCTGGCGGCTGGCTTCTTTGTGGTGTCCTGGGGCGCCGCACAGGCGACGGCGGAGAATCCGGTGGGGGTGCACTGGCTCGTGGTGACGTACTTCCTCCATACCTGCGGGGAGCTGTGCCTCTCGCCCGTGGGGCTCTCCTCGATGACGAAGCTGGCGCCGGAAAATCGCGTGGGACAGATGATGGGCATCTGGTTCGTGTCGACGGCGCTGGGCAACCTGTTTGCCGGGCTCATCGCGGGTCGACTGGAGGGGCTCAATCCGTCGAGTCTGTTCTGGACGGTGGCGCTCATCGTGGGCGGTGCGGGCGTCGTGGCGCTGCTTACCGCGCCTCCGGTGAAGCGCCTCATGGGCGACGTGGAGTGATTTGCGGATTCAACGATTGGCAGATTGAAGATTTGAAGGGGGGTGTCTTCGCTGATTTGAGACGGCAAGTTCAGGTGTGCACAATCTGGGATCTGAAATTTTTCGTCTTCGATGATCGACGTAGCCATTACGCGCCTGCCTCACGCCGAGGGGCTCGATCTGCCCACCTATGAGACCACGGCCAGTGCGGGGATGGACCTGCGGGCAGCGGTGCCGGCGGACGATCCAGTGACGTTGGCATCAGGCGCCTGGACGCTCGTGGAGACGGGCTTGAAGATTGCCCTCCCAAAGGGCTATGACGGGCAGGTGCGGCCGCGGAGCGGACTGGCCCACCGCCACGGCGTGACGGTCCTCAACAGCCCCGGGACCATCGACGCCGACTATCGGGGGGAGGTGAAGGTGTTGCTCGTGAACCACGGCGATGAGCCCTTCACGATTGAGCGCGGCATGCGCATTGCGCAGTTCGTGGTGGCGCCACATGCTCGGGTGGACTGGAGGCCACAGGAGACGCTCGATGATACGGTGCGCGGCGCGGGCGGCTTCGGGTCGACGGGGACGGAGTAAAGGTGAAAGGTGGGAAGGTTGAAGGTGGGAAGGTTAGAAGTTGGGGGTGATGCGCAGCCAGATGGAGGGGGAGGAGCCGGTGGCGGGCACGTCGCGGAGCGGCCAGGCCACGTCGAGGCGAATCTGCCGCTCGTCGAGCCCAATGCCGAATCCGGCGGACGGCAGCACGTCGCCCATCCGAAAGCGCTGGCCCGGCTGACCGACCCACCCTGCGTCGAAGAGGCCGACCAGGAAAAGATCGTCCAGGAAGTCGTCGTCCAGGGTCGCGCCGTCCACGATGTACTCGACGTTGCCCAGGAGCATCCGGGTGCCGCGACGGGCATTCTGGTTATAGCTCCGCACAGAACCGATGCCGCCGAGCGCAAACTGGGTTTGGATGGGAGCCTCGCTCGTGGCGTATCCGGCGCGGAGGCGAAGCCCGAGGCGCGTGTCGCGGGAAAGCGGAAGGAAAGCGCGCCCGTTCACCTCGTATCGATTCACGTTCAGGTCGCCGCCGAAGGCTGTCCCGATCGTGGCCTCGGCCCGGAACGCCGCGCCCGTGGGCAGGTCGTCGTGGTCCCGGATTCGGCCCCCTTCAAGGCTCACGAAGCCGGCATGCAATCGTCCCGACTCGGCCCTTGGATTGGAGCGGAAGGAGCCCGCCTCGAAAAGCGACCAGTTCGTGTTCCTCGTCAGAGACCGATGCTCTTCGGCCCGGAATCCGGCCGTCAGGCGGAGCGTGTGCGGAAGCGCCTGCACGGCGTACAGAGACAGCCCCTCTGCCTCGTAGTAGTCGAAGAAGTCATATTCGAAACCAATTCCGCCAAGCGAATTTTCCAGGGATGAGGTCTTCCACCGGTCGGGACTAAGGGTTTGTTTCTGATACGACGCACCGATTTTTAGGCCGGTCTCTGCCTCGGGCGCGAGCCTTGATTCGACACCAATCGTGTAGCGGAGGTCCTTTAGGGCAAAGGCGTATCCGAGCTGGCCGTAGATCCGCGCCGTGTCGTCCGGGTCGCGGAGCGAGAGCGGGCCGCGCCGGAGGCCGAGCACAAGTCCCTCGACCCGGTTGTAGCGGATGGGTGGGGCCGTGCGGTAGATGGGCGACTCCCGCTCGTAGGGCTGCGTCCACCCCTCGTCGGTCCCGACATAATCGTCGGCGTGATCGTCCACGTACGATCGAGTCCAGTCCCACGGCCCCTCGTCGAGCGCATCGTCCGTGGTCGTGGAGGGCGCAGTGCTATCGGCAACCGCGCTTGGGGCAGAGGCCGAAGGAACAGCGGCGGATGTCGCCGATTGGGCGGCGGCACCCGGGACGGCGATGACGAGAGCGAGGTGCAAGAGGGAGGCCAAGAGAAATCGCATGCCGGCGTCGAGGACAGGTTGGAACGGACACATTTTTGAGGGTGAGTTTCCATCCCAGGATGAGGAAGGGCAGGCCGCTCTGGAGCCGCCGGAAGTAACGGCCGCATGATGGTACGACACTCCTCAGGCGACTGTTACAGGTGCGGTGAGGGGGGGCAGGACTGTATCTGGGATCCGCCCTGCCTATCGGACCCCAGCACATTTGCCTCTCTTCGTCCGGGGGGCTCCGCGGCTGGAAGAAGGGCTTGTTAGCGTAGGCAGGGCTTTGGCGGGATCGACGCGCTGGCAATTCGCACCCTCATTGGGTACTTTCCTCTCCAGACGCGATCGGGCGAGAAGTGATCGGGGGGCAGAAAACGATTTTACCACAAATCGAGTTCGTCTATGCGCACGATCCCTTTTGGTCTCGTCCTGACGGTGCTCCTCGGAGTCTTCCTCACGGGGGCGTGCGGAGGCCTCCCCACGCTGCAGACCCAATCCCTGTCCCGGGCCCCAACCATCGATGGCACCCTCTCCGACTGGGACGGCACTCTCACTCGCATCGAGGACCGCTCCGTGTCGATGAGCGCCGTCCCAACCGACAGCACCCTGTACCTGGCGCTCTTGATCCCGGACCAGGCCCTCATCCGCTCGGTGGCAGAGCAGGGGCTCGTCGTGTGGGTGGACCCGTCGGGGGAGCAGCAGCACACCTACGGAGTGCGGTATCCCCTCGGGCTGCGGGCACAGCGCGCAGAACGAGCGGTCGACGCCCCCGCCTCGGACGCGCCTCAACGTTCGCTGGCGCTCGACGACCTGTTTCCGTCGGACCTCGCCGTCATCCGGAACGATACGGTCCGGCACCGCATGCCCGCCGGCCTTTCATCGGAGCTGCAGGCAGAGGCGACGCTCGACACTGGATCGCTGATCTATGAGATCGCCATTCCCATCACTCCGTCTGCGTCAGGGCCCGGAACGGCCGACCGGGAGCACGGCCTCCGCACGCCGCTGGGGAGGAGCGTGGCCATCGGGCTCGAAACTCCCGACCCGGACGACGACTCGGATCTCCTCGGGGAATCTCAAGGCATCCCGTCCGTAACGGGACGACGTGGGCGGGACCGCTCCCCTCGGGGACGGCGTGGCGGCCAGCAGGGCCAGCAGGCGCCCTCTCCTCAGCCCCCGGATCGCTCTTCGCTCGACCTGTGGACGAAGATTGTGCCAGCCAGAGGGCAGTGAGTCGGCGTCGTCACGGGGCCGGCGGGGCGGACCGGGAGGAGTGGAGAGAACGACGGCGATGGATGCGACCGAGACCCTCCTGATTTCACGTCGGAGCTGTGTTCGTCCATGTGCTTCATCTACCGCGGTGCCGTCATGACCCTGATGCTTGGCTTCGCCGTCTGTGCCGCGGGGCCGGCAGGTGCACAGGTGGAGCCGGGTCAGACGTTTACCGGCACGGTGACCGGGGCCGTCGATGGAGACACCTTCGATGTCTGGCGCTCGGCCGGCGATACGGTGACGGTTGACCTCTGGGGCGCCGACGCGCCAGAGCCAGGCCAGACATACGGCGCCGCGACGACCCGGGCCGTGCGGCACTACGTCATCGACAAAAGCGTCTGGATCTCTGTCGAGACGGTCGACCGCCGCGGCCGTGCGGTGGCCCGGATGGAGGTGCGAGGCAAGGACCTTTCGAAGATGCTGGTTCGCCGGGGGCTCGTCTGGCACTCCACTCCGCAAGCGCCCGATGCCGAGCCCCTGAAGCGTCTGGAGCGTCGGGCCCGCTCCGCGGGCCGGGGCCTCTGGTCACAACCGACGCCCACTCCGCCGTGGGAGTGGCGTGAGCGCGCGAACGACGACGAGGACACGACGGAGGGGCGCTAGTCGAAGCTCGATAGGCGGTTGGATTCGTAGGCTCTTCCGGGAGCAGTCTCCAGCGGAAGGCGGGAGCGAGGGGGGACAGAGAAGCGTGTCGAATTCATGTCCGGGTTCTTCTGTCGGGTCCTGCGCTCGTCGATCAAACGAGCCCACTGTTCCGATTCTGGCGCGCGCAACCATGCAGGTCGACGTGGATCGTGGAAAGTCCTCGGAGGGTGATGATCCGGTCCAAACCCACTCCTGCTCGAAATGCGGCCGTGAATTTGTCGGCAACTACTGCCTGGAGTGCGGCCAGGCAACGAGCCGCGAACTCTCCACCACCGAGGTCATCAGCGAATCCGTCCGGGAGTTCATCGACGTTGAACGAGAGTTCTGGAAAACACCGAAAGCCCTGATGATTCGTCCGGGCACTGCTCTTCAGGCGTACCTGAGTGGGGCCCGCGGTTGCCCCATCAGTCCAGGCCGCTACTTATTGGTGGCGGTCGTCATATTGGTGGCGGTCGTCATATGCTACGGCGTCGACCAGGCGCTCACGTGGATTGG
>CAZMDV010000096.1:0-8670 GCA_964564875.1 uncultured Salinivenus sp. | reverse complement strand
CGCCTCAGCCCGCCGTCATTGAGCGGCTGGCGGACGAGGTGGCCCGCGCCTGGCCGACCCTGCGGGGCCGCTTGGTGCTGGGCCACGGGAGTGGCTCCTTCGGGCACAGGGCGGCGCAGGACACCGGCCTTGCCGACCCGGAGGCCGACGTCTCCGCCGAGGCGCTGAGCCGGACCCAGCACGCGGCCCATCGCCTGCACCGGCGCGTCCTGGAGGCCCTTCGGGACGCGGGGCTGCCCGCGGTGTCGTTTGCGCCGTCGAGTGCTCTCGTGACCGACGAGGGGCAGCCCGCGTCTGTCCACGCCGAGCCGGTGCGGCGCGGGCTCAGTATGGAGGCGCTCCCCGTCACCCTCGGCGACGTGACGCTCGACCGCAGCTCCGGCGGGGCCATCTGCTCCACGGAAACGGTCCTCCTCCGTCTCGTCCGCGCCCTCTACGACCAGGACGTGCCGGTCGGCCCCGCCCTCTGGCTCGGCGACACGGAGGGGGTCTACGACGAGACCGGCCGCCTCCTCGACACAATCGTGCCGGCGGAGGCCGAGGCCGCGCTCTCCGCCACCACCTCCTCGGGCGCGCCCGACGTGACGGGCGGCATGCGGCACCGGCTGGAGACGGCCCTCGCCCTCGCTCGCGACGGCGTCTCTTCGCTGATTGCCGGCGGGGAGGCCCCCGGCCGCCTCAAACAGGCCCTGCGGCAGCAGGACGTGCCGGGCACCTGGGTGCTGCCCTCTTCAAACGACAACCCTCCCGTCGGTGGCGACCGATAACGTCGCAGCGGTCGCCTCATTGCCTCAATCGAGGTCCAGGAAGCGCGCGTTGATCGCGACGATCACGGTGCTCAGGCTCATCAGGATGGCGCCCACCGCCGGACTCAGCAGGATGCCCGCCGTCGCGAGGACGCCCGCGGCGAGCGGGATGGCGACGACGTTGTAGCCGGTGGCCCACCACAGATTCTGCACCATCTTGCGGTAGGTGGCCTGGGCCAGTCGAATAATGTCGACGGCGTCGCGGGGGTCGCTCTCCACGAGCACGATGTCGGCGGTCTCGACGGCCACGTCCGTCCCGGCGCCGATGGCGATGCCCACGTCGGCGGTGGCGAGGGCGGGCGCGTCGTTCACGCCGTCGCCGGTCATGGCCACGAGGCGGCCCTCGTCTTGCAGGTCCTCGATCACGTCACTCTTCTCGTCGGGCAGCACCTCGGCGATCACGCGGTCGAGCCCGAGCTCGTCCGCCACCCAGTTCGCCACGCGCTCGTTGTCCCCCGTGAGCATGACGACATCGATCCCGAGGTCATGGAGCGTCGCGATCGCCTCGCGGGACTCCTCCCGGATAATGTCAGCTAAAGCGAGCGCTCCCAAGGCGACGCCGTCCCGCACGACGTAAACGACGGTCTTTCCCTGGTTGCCGAGCGTCTCGGCGTCGTGTTCGGGCAGGTCCACCGCACCTGCCGCCGCGCCCGGACTCAGCACGCGCACCATGTCGCCGTCCACCGTGGCCTGCACGCCCTTGCCCGTGATCGCCTCGAAGCCCTCGGCGTGCGGGATGTCGAGCCCGCGCTCCTCAGCCGCCCGGAGGATGCCCGCGGCGATCGGGTGCTCGCTGTTCTGCTCGACGGCCGCGGCCTGTCGGAGGATCTCGTCTTCCCCGACCGCTTCAAAAACGAGCATGTCGGTGACGCCGAAGCGGCCTTCCGTGAGGGTCCCCGTTTTGTCGAACACGACCGTATCCAGGTCGCGGGCCCGCTCGAACGCGGCCCGATCCCGAATGAGGAGGCCGCGCTGGGCGCCGAGGCCGGTGCTTACCGCCACGACGAGCGGGACGGCGAGACCGAGGGCGTGCGGGCAGGTGATCACCATGACGGTGACCGTCCGCTCCAGGCTGAAGACGAACGTCTCCCCCAGCGGCCCATACCACGCGATGAACGTGACGGCCCCGGCCGAGAGGGCGATCAGGGTGAGCCAGTAGGCGGCGCGGTCGGCCAGGTTTTGCGTGCGACTCTGCGACGCCTGCGCCTCCCGGACGAGACTGATGACCTGATTCAGGTAGCTCGACTCGCCCGTTTTTTCCACCTCCACGACGAGCGACCCGGTGCCGTTCACCGACCCACCGATCACCTCGTCCTCTTCGGTCTTCTCCACGGGCACGCTTTCGCCGGTGAGCATGCTCTCGTTGACGCTCGACTGCCCGTCGACCACCGTGCCGTCCGCCGGGACCTTCTCGCCGGACTTGACCCGCACCCGGTCCCCCGGCGCTAGGTCGGCAATGGGCACCTCCTCGGTGTCGCCGCCCTCCGTGACGCGGTGGGCCGTGTTCGGCATGAGCCGTGCCAGTTTCTCGAGCGCCCGGCTCGCCCCCATCACCGACCGCATCTCGATCCAATGCCCCACCAGCATGAGATCGATGAGCGTCGCCGTCTCCCAGAAAAACACCTCCCCCGGCACGCCGAGGACGACGGCGGCGCTGTAGAGATAGGCGACACTGATGGCGAGGGCCACGAGCGTCATCATGCCGGGCGTCCGCTCGCGCAACTCCTCGACCATCCCGGTGAGGAAGGGCCACCCGCCGTAGCCGTACACGAAGGTCGACAGTCCGAGCAGGACCCACCCGTCCCCGGCGAAGGACCAGGCCTCCGCCACGCCCAGCCATCCCTGGATCATGGGGCTGAGGGCCAGGATGGGCACGGTCGCCACCAGGCTCACGAAGAAGCGGCGGCGAAAGTCTTCCACCATCGCCTTGTGATGGGCGTGGTGATCGTGGCCGCCGCCGTGACTGGAGCTCTCGTCGTGAGGGTCGCTTTGGGACGAATGCGCAGTGTCAGCGTCGGCCTCGGCTGACGTCGTGGTCGGGCGATTCATGCCGGAAGTGGATCATCGACGAGAAAACGAGAACGGGGTGCTCTCCCCTCACGCTTGCGCGCGACGGACGGCTTCGACGACCATCATGCCCCAGATTCCGTCGAACCGATACCGAAAGTCGTAGCGCGGGTGTAACGGCGTAGCCTCCAGGAGGTCCCGCAACTCCTGCAATGTGTAGCAGGTGCCGTGCGCCGGATCGACCCGGCG
Organism: uncultured Salinivenus sp.; assembly: GCA_964564875.1. Taxonomy (GTDB): domain Bacteria; phylum Bacteroidota; class Rhodothermia; order Rhodothermales; family Salinibacteraceae; genus Salinibacter. Next base: position 5,608 of record CAZMDV010000096.1, on the reverse strand, counting down.
GAGCACCGCGTCCATGACGCGACACGTCCAGAAGTCCCGGCACCAGTCCAGCACGATGAACCGACCATTGGGGCGGAGCACCCGGGCGACTTCGCGGAGCACCACGTCTGGCCCAGTGAAGTAGTGAAAGGTGTTGGCGCAGACCACTGCGTCGAACGCGTCGTCGGGGACGGGCAGATCATGCGCGTCGGCGGACTCGATCCGTGCACCCGGCACGTCGGCGAGCTTCTGTCGGGCTCGGTGCACCATGCCCGGCGCCAGGTCGACGCCCGTCAGTTCGGCGGTGGGCGTCTCCGTCGCGATGCGACGCAGCAGTTCCCCGGTCCCGCACGCAAGATCGAGCACCGCCTCGCCAGGGGCGACGGCCAGGGCCCGCCGGGCTACGGGAAGGGTCTGGTTCACGTAACGACGCCAGAGGACGTCGTACATGCGGGCCCAGGCGTCGTACTGGTCGGAAACAGTGGTATCCTGACGAGGCGGAGACGACATGCAGGACCCCGGCGTGATGAGTGGGATGGACCGGTGAACACAATTCGGGAAGGAGAGGCCTCGGTCCGCGCATGCGGTCCTCAGAGCGCACGTTCAGACGGACTGCCTCATTCCCTCTCAGCCACGACCACGACCGCGCGCATCCCGACGCCTGCGTGCGGCGTGCACTCGTAGCGGTACTCGCCCGGCGCGTCGAAGGTATACGCAAAGGTCGCTCCCTCCTTCCCTTTCAGCGACGTGCGGACCCCCGCGTTCAGGAAGGCGACGTTGTGGAGCCCGCCCCGCCCGGTCCAGCGCCAACGGACGGTGGTGCCCGGATCGATCCGCACGGCCACGGGTCCGTACTGCAGCCCATCGCCCGCCCCCACCTCCACGACCACCTCATCCTGGCCGGTCCGGTCCGCAACCGCGTCGAATCCACGCGCGCCTCGGAGCCACTGCGTGGTCTCGTCGGCGAGCGTCAAGCCGTCGACTGCCGGCTCGCGGGTCTCGTCGTCTCCGGACGCGGCCTTGTCCCCGTCTAGGGCCGCCCGCATCGTCTCCTGCATCGTCCGGCAGAGACTCCGCATCTGCTCCGGCGTCATCCCCTCCCGCATCGCTTCCATCTGCCCGTGCATCGAGCTCTGCCCGTGCATCGAGCGCATCCGGCCCTCCATTCCCCCGTCCATCCTCCCCATTTGACCCTGGCGGTCGGAGGGTCCAGCCCTCCCGTTACTCCCTCCCCTCTCCTCCATCATGGACTGCATCGAGCGGTGCATGCCCGCCATCGTGCCCATCAGGGTCCGGCACCGCTCGAGGCCGCTCTCGCCGCCGAAGCTCCCCGCTCCCATCTGCCCTCCATCTTGCATGTGCCCGCCCCGCATCATGCCCTCGCCGTACGCACCGCCGCCCATCATGTCGAAGGGGCCGGCGCCCCCGGCGCTCATGCGGCCTCCAACCCACGCCAGAACGAGCAACAGCCCGCCGCCGAGCAGGATCAGAAGTCGTCGTCCAGTAAACCATCCCTCAGTTGCACTCATAGCATCCTCACCGTTTGTGAACAGGTTCAGCGCGTCCGAAACCAGAGCGCTCGTCAGCGCCACATCCGCACGCCGAAGACGAAGGCGCCGGTGCTGGCATCGCCGCCCGCCAAGTCGGCCATCTCACCGAAGCGCCAGTTCTGGTCGTACCCGATGTACGGGGCAAACTTGCGGTGGAACTCGTAACGGAGCCGCAGCCCCGCATTCAGGTTATTCACCCCTCTGCCGATGCCCCACTTCGGCACGTCCTGCAGGGCGGCGTTGATCTCCACCTCCGGCTCCAGCACGAGCCGCTGCGTGAAGAGGAACGAATAGGCCGCTACGAAGCGGGCGGACACGTTGCCGTTCTGGCTCACGTAGAGCGTCGGCTCGACCTCGAACTGGTACGGGGCTCGTCCCTGGACTCCCACCGCCAGGTGGCCGCGGGTCTTGCTCCCTTCTTCCCAGCTCCGGTCCAGGCGCGCCCCGCCCACTACGTCGAAAAACGGCGTGATCAGCCGTCCGTAGAGGGCCTCGATCTCGGTCTCTCCTGCGCGCTCCACAGTGGACTGCTCTCCTTCAGCGCGGAGCCACAGGCGGTTAAAGTCGCCGCCGACCCAGCCCACCGCCTCCAGGCCGATGGGCCGCCCAGTGGGGGCGGGGGCGTACTCCAGTTGGTCGAAGAGGACTTTCGCGAAGGTCTTGCTGTCGGTCGTTTGCGCGTGGGCCTCCGGGAGAGGACCGGCCCCCAGAAGGAGGGCCGCAGCGAACACCGTCAGCGCGGTCTTGAGACTCGTCATGGATTGGTAGGGAGGTCGGTCAGAAAGGGCGGAAGGGGACCAGAAACTACGCTGGCTAGGCGGCCGGGTCATAGTGAAAGTCTCCCTTCTGGTCTTCCGGAGGCTCGACGTAGACGACCCGCGCCAGTCCGGCCTTCATGTGCCAGATGATGTGGCAGTGGAAGAACCACGGCCCCGGCTCGTCGCCATCGATCAGGAGCGAGACCCGCTCGGCCGGTTTTACGGTGATCGTGTCGAGGAGGGGCGCGCGCTCCCCGTGCCCATTTTCCAGCTCCATGAACATCCCGTGCAGGTGCATCGGGTGGTTCATCATCGTATCGTTGACGAAAATGAGCCGGGTTCTCTCCCCTCGATTGATGCGGACGGGGCCGGCGTCGGAGAACTCCGTGCCGTCGATCGACCAGATGAACCGCTCCATGTTGCCGGTGATGTGCAGCTCGATCTCCCGGTCAGGCGCCCGGAACTCGTCTTTCTCGTCGAGGGCCTTGAGCTGGTCGTAGGTCAGGACGCGTCGGCCATCGTTCCCGAGCCCGACGCCCGGCTCGTGCAGGCGAGACCGCGTCATCATCGGCAGCCCCGCCTCTGCCGGCCCGTGGTCGTTGTCGGGATCGTGGCGCACCGGCTCGGGAACCGTTCCGGGCGGCCGAAGAGTGTCCTCAGAGCCATCCGATTCCCCGCTCATCTCGCCCTCGCCCATGCGTTCATGATTCATGTCGCTATGGTCCATGTCGGCGGCCGCGCCGTCCATGGTCATGCCCGCCATGTCTTCGCCGTCGCCGTGCATCATGCCCATGTCAGCCATGCTGAGCGTGGGGCGGTCCCGCTCGTCGGGCACGGGCGCCTCCATGCCTGCCTCCGGCGCAAGGGTGCCGCGGGCGTAGCCGCTGCGGCTGAGGGACTCGGCAAAGACCGTATGGGCGCGGTCCGCGGTCGGCTCCACGATCACGTCGTACCGCTCGGCCGTCCCGATCCGAAACTCGTCGGTCCGCACCGGCTCGACGTTCTGCCCGCTCGCCTGAATCACCTCCATCTCCAGGCCCGGCACGCGCACGTCGAAGATGGTGGCGAAGCTCGCGTTGATGAACCGCAGGCGCACCCGCTCGCCCGGCTCAAAGAGCCCGGTCCAGTTGGCGCCGGGCGCCTGGCCGTTCATCAGATACGTGTACGTGTCCCCCCGGACGGCCTGAAGGTCGGTCGCGCTCATGCGCATCTGCTTCCAGCCGAGGCGGTCCTTGAGGGTGCTGAAGAACCCGTCGTCCGAGACATCCGACCAGAACTCCCCGACGGTCTGCTTCTGAAAGTTGTAGTAGTCTTCCCCTTTCTTGAGGTTGTTGTAGATCTGGTTCGGGTCCTCAAACGTCCAGTCCGAGAGGACGACCACCAGCTCGCGGTCGTAGTCCCGCGGCTCCGGCCCGGCGGGGTCGATGAGGAGCGGCCCGTACTGGCCGAGCTGCTCCTGCACCCCGGAGTGGCTGTGGTACCAGTAGGTGCCGTACTGGCGGACAGGGAACCGCACCTCGAAGGTCTCGCCGGGGGGCACGCCGGGATAGTTCACCTCGGGCACGCCGTCGAACTGGTTGGGAATGAGGAGGCCATGCCAGTGAATCGAGGTGTCCTCCTCCAGCGCATTGTGGTAGCGGAGAACGGCCTCCTCCCCTTCCTGCAGGCGGATCAGCGGCCCGGGCACGGTGCCATTCATCGTGATGGCACTCGCGCGCTCCCCGGCCACCTCGATCGGGGTGCGGGCAATCTCGATGTCGTACTCCACGCGGTTACCGACGCGCCGGGTCGGCTCCAGGCCGGTCAGGCCCGTCTGGGCCAGGCCCGAGGCATTGGGCGCTGACGGGCGGGCCCAGGCGGGGGCCAGGGACTGCACGCCGGCCAGCACGCTCAGGGCACCGGCGGTGCGCAAAAAGTCACGGCGCGTGGGCGGCGATTCGGAGGATGAACGGGTCGACGACGAAGACGCGTCAGGGGCTGACGAATGGGTATTGTTCGTAGACATGCGATGGGGGTGTGCTTGTGGCGTTGAGGCGAAACGGGAAGACAGAGAGCGCCGCTCTGGGCGCGCTACGGAGATAGACGTCCCGTTCCGCTCACTCTAGCCACACCCTGACCCGGGCGTGAAGACGAGAGACGGAGTGGATTGCGCTCCGTGCAGACAGACGACGAGAGAAGAAAACCCTGCGGGTCGAACCGAACAGACGGGTTGGTTCGGCGCCCACGCCCGACCTCAGATGATCCTCCGCCGTCCCCTCGTCCGTGAGGGCGTCTTGGCCGGCCTGAAGCGACAGGCGGGCGGCCGACGTCGCACCCATCGTCCCATCGCAGTGCTGCGCCGTCCCCGGCTCGCCGCAGTGCTCCGGCGACATGAGGAGCGCGGCCACACACCCGGCGTGGACGGTGGGAACTCCCCACCCCAATGCAAACAGCAGGGCCACGAGCGCCGTGCCAAGCCGGTCAGTGGAGGGGGTGTCGATCACGCAGTGGCGGTTTTTTGTTCGAGGGACGGTGCGTATGGGGGGTAGGGGTATGTGTTCCCAAAAAATTGGGGGGGACTCCCGACAGGCATGGTCCCGTCCGGAAATGCCCACGGGTCGTCCCGTCTTCGCTAATTGTCGCTGGAAGCGGAGACGGTCAGGGTTCCCTGCATGCCCATCTCGTAGTGCTTCTGGCCGCCCGTCGTCTCGAAGCAGGCGATGGTGTACGTGCCGGCCTTTGACTCGGGTAGCGTGAATGTCATGGAGCCAGTGCCGCCGGGCGGAAGTTCGAACTCGTTCTCGTGGTGTTCTTCCTCTTCCTCGTGCTCTTCCGTCTGCTTGTGCTTCTCGATCGAGACGCCGCCGAAGAGATTTTGCCGAAATCCGTCTTTGTCGCCCGCAATGGTATCGCCAACGACGAAGTAGTGCTCTACGGTTCCCGCATTGGTGAGCTGCAGGGTGACCTCCTGTCCGGCGGGCACGGTGATGCTGGACGGCTGGTAGGCATGGTCTTGCATTGTGACCTCGATCGTATCTGGAGACGCCGAGGTCATCTCGCGGGTCTCATCCGTCTCTGCCGCCTGGTCGCCGTCCCCCCCACAGGCAATCAGCACAAGCGCCCCCCCGGCGAGTAGCGTCGTCCGCAAGAACACGCGAACGGAGGAGAAACAGGAGAATCGGTTCATCATGATCGGTATTCAGGTTGTTCAGGGTGAGTGATTGGTCAAGGTGAGTGACTCGTTCTGCCACGCCCACCGGGCGGGAGACACATCTGTTCCGCCCCCCCGAACTAAAGCGCGGCCGCCGACAGGCGTCGCAGAAGCACCGTGCCGGCGCCGTC
>CAZMDV010000095.1:0-8699 GCA_964564875.1 uncultured Salinivenus sp. | reverse complement strand
ATCCGAGGGTGATCGGGGTCGTCGAGGATTTCCACGTCGCGTCGCTGGAGACCCCAATTCAACCGGTCGCGTTTTTCCTTCCCTTTGGTCAGATGGGGACCGACACATTCTACCTCCGCACCAGCGCGGATTCGGCCTCACAGGTGGTGAGCGACATACGAGAGGCCTGGAATAAGTACTTTCCAGACGCCCCCTTCAACTATAGCTTCGTCAACCAGGCCTTCGAGGCGTCGTACTGCACTGAACAGCGCCTCGGCACCCTCTTCGGCGTGTTCGCGGGCCTGGCCCTCTTTATTGCCGGCCTCGGCCTCTTCGGGTTGGCGGCGTTTACGGCGCGGCAGCGCCGCAAGGAAATTGGGGTCCGGAAGGCGGTCGGGGCCTCCACGACCCAAATCATGTGGCTGTTCTCAAAGGACTTCGCCGGGCTGGTTCTCGGGGCCGCCGCAGTCGCCGTGCCCGTCGCGTACATCGCCCTCGACCGGTGGCTCGACACGTTCGCCTACCGCATTGACCTTGGCGTCGGGATCTTCCTGCTGGCGGGCGGTGGGGCCCTCCTCGTGGCCCTACTGGCGGTGAGCACGCAGGTCCGCCGTGTCGCTCGGGTCAACCCGGCGACGACACTGCGGGACGAGTGAGTCCCGAGGCGATTCCGAGCCTCAACCTCAGTGTTGATCAACCAGCAGAAGCCGATGATTCGGAGCTACCTCAAAACCGCCCTTCGCACCCTGTGGAAGCACCGTGGCTTCACGATCGTCAACGTCGTCGGGCTGTCCGTCAGCCTCGCCGTGGCCCTGCTCGTGCTCCTGTTCGTGCGGCAGCAGTGGCGGATGGATCGGTTCCATTCGGCCAGCGAGCAAATCCACCGGGTGACGACGCTGGCGCAAGACGGGACGCCCCACTACGCCACTTCACCCATCCCGCTTCCGACCGCCCTTCGCGCGTCAGCGACGGGTCTCGACGCTGTAGCACCGGTCAAGCGGTACGGAGCCACCTTTGTCGTCCACGATCAAACGAACCTAGACGTGGAGGCTATACACACCGACGAGGCGTTTTGGGCGGTCTTTGGTGGGTTCCGATTTCGAGCGGGAGTAAAGGAAACGGCCCTGTCGCGTCCCCACACCGCCGTCCTGTCGCTCGAAACGGCCCGGCAGCTCTTCGGCACCGACAGTCCGGTCGGGAAAACCATTCGGTATCGAGGGCAAACCGAATACACGGTCGTTGGGGTGCTCGCGCCTCCCGAAGGGCCCTCACATGTGACGGCCGACGTGTACTTGTCCACCGCCGAGGAGCCTTCCGCCGCCTCCGATCCGGAGGCCTGGGAGCGAATTTACACGCAGTACACGTACGTGCGGCTCGGCGAACACACGCCGCCCACTGCTCTCCAGACGGCAGCCGCGACCCTGTTCGAGAATCGGGCCCGGCCCGAAGCCGCCGACGAGCTTCAGCTCAAGGTGCAGGCGCTCGGGGACATGCGGTTCAGCGCCGGCCTTAGCAATGAGATCTCGGGAATGCTTCAGCTGCCGACATGGATCTACTGGTTAATGGGCGGGCTGGCCGTGATCGCCCTCCTCGCCGCGGGCTTCAACTACGTGAACCTGTCGGTGGCCCGGTCGCTCGGGCGGGCCCGGGAGGTGGGCGTCCGGAAGACGATGGGGGCCCAGTGGGCCCAGCTCGTCGCGCAGTTTCTGGGAGAGGCGGTCTTGACCGCGCTCCTCGCGTCGATCGGCGGTGTGCTCTTGCTCGTCGGGATCATTCCGCTATTCAACGACCTCTACATGTTCGCCCTCCTGGAGCTTCCGCCGCTGGAAGTGGGGACGCTGCTCCATCCAGGCGTCCTCGGGCTTGTCGTGGGAATTGCCGTTCTCGTGGGGATTCTATCTGGGGCCTATCCGGCGTTCGTACTGTCCACCTATCACCCAGCCCAGGTGCTGGGGGGGCGGGGCGCCCCCTCGATCGGAGGCAGATCCTCGTGGCTCCGGGGCGCGCTCGTCACCGCCCAGGTGGCGTTTACCCTCATCCTCATCGTCACGGCCACGACGATGCTCCGGCAGACCCGCTCGATGGCCGCGGCCGACCATCATCTGCGAACGGAGCGGGTGCTGAGCGTGCAGCTTCAGGACGTGTCCTATGAGCGCTTCCGAACGGTTGCGAAGGAGCTTCCAACCGTCGAGGAGGTGTCGGCCATCAACAATCTGATGCTCGGGCCAAGCAATTACACCTCTCACCCCCTCCGCTCCGACCGCGTCGAGGCGCCAGTTGAAGCGGTGACCTACGCCGTGGACACGACCTACATTCGAGACATGAACCTGCCGCTCCGAGCCTCACTCACCAAATGGAAGGAGCGGTTTGCATCTGGAGATCCCATCATTCTGAATCGCGCAGCGGTCCGAGCCCTTGGCTTTGACGGCCCTCGCGAGATTCTAGGAACCGAAGTGACGCAGGGCGATCCGTCGGAGTCGACGAGATCCCGTACCGTCGTCGGGGTCCTCGATAACTTCGACTTCACCGGGGTGGGAGATGTCTACGGGAATATGGGACGCACCCAGGACGACCCGGTGATGCTGTACGCCGACCCCGACCAGTATGACCACGCTCTCGTCCGTGCCCGGACCAACGACTTGGCGGCCCTCCGGAGTGAATTGGAGCGAGTCTGGACGGAGCGCCTCGACACGGTGTACCCGTTCGAGAGCCGGTTTTACGACGACGTGCTCCGCATGCGGTACGGGCCCCTCGGCGATCTCGCGTCGATCGTCGGGGGTGTGGCTCTGCTCGCGATTCTCATTGCGGCCCTCGGACTGCTGAGTTTGGCTGCCTACCACGTCCGGGCGCGGACTAAGGAAATTGGGATTCGGAAGGTCCTGGGCGCCAGCGTCTTCGAGGTCGTCTCCCAGCTGTCGCGCCCGTTCGCCCTGCTCGTGGGTGGGGCCGCCGTGGTCGCCGCCCCGGTGGCGTGGATCCTGAACCGGTGGTGGCTCCAGCTGATGGCCGACGCCGTTGACGTACGCGTAGGGCTCGTTGTGCTCTGCGTCGTAGGACTCGTAGGGATTGCTCTGGTCACCATTGCCACGCAGACCGTGCGCGCCGCCCGCATCGATCCGGCGCGCACGCTACGAGACGAATAATTGCGATTGGAGATTACCTCGCCCGCCCGCTCATCCGTCCGGCGCTCCTCTCACCCGCGCCCGACCCCACACACTCCCACGCTCAGACATGCTCCGCAATTACCTCAAGATCGCGCTCCGCACGCTCCGTCGTCGCACCGGATATACCCTCATCAACGGCGTCGGCTTCACCGTTGGGCTCATCTGCTGCGTGCTGGTGTTGCTCTTTATCCGCCACGAACTGCGGTACGACCGTTTCCACGAGAACGAGGAAGATGTCCATCGGGTGCTGCGCGACAAACGGGACAACTGGTGGTCCACGATTCCGTTTCCGCGATACGAAGATGCGAGCGCGGAGGAGCAGCGACGCCTGCCCCGCGCACTGACGGAGCAGATCCCAGAGGTCGAAGCGGCCACCAATTTCTACGTCGGGCCGCACGGCGAGGAAAGCCCAGCCTTCATTGAGCGCGGCGATCAGCAGTTCACCGAAGCACAGTTGCTCTACACGACCACAGGGCCGTCGTTCTTCGAGGTCTTCCCGTTTGATTTTTTACGAGGGACCCGGGACCAGGCTCTCGACGCGCCGGGCACTGCCGTGCTCACTGAATCGGCAGCGCAGCGATATTTCGGGCGAACCGACGTCGTGGGGGAACAGCTCACCGTTCGCCGCCAGCACGGCGAGCAGACGGCGGCGGTGACAGGCGTGATTGAGGACGTACCCCCCTACTCACACTTCGACTTTGAGGTGGCCCTGCACGTTAATCGAATCCGGAACTGGGGCGCGTACACGTACTTTCGGTTGACGCCCGGAGCCGAGCCGGAGGGACTGGCGATCCAGATTGAAGGAATCATGAACGAGGTGCGTCCGGCGCGGGTGGAGGATCCCCAGTTGCGGGCCGTGCTTGGGGATGTGCGGGTGCAGGCGCTCACGGACATTCACCTCGGCCCGCGCATGCTCTACGACCAAAAGCAGCACCGCGACCCGCGCTACCTGTGGGCGTTTGGGGCCATCGGGGTGCTCATTCTGCTCATTGTCGTCATCAACTACACGAACCTCGCGGTGGCTCTCTCCACGGAGCGTCGCCACGACATTGGGGTCCGGAAGGCGATGGGGGCCGGCCGAGGCCGCGTCGCGATGCAGTCCTTGACGGAGGCGATCGTGCTTACCCTGCTTTGCGTCCCGGTGGTGCTCGTTGCGCTCAAGGCTCTCATTCCCGTGTTCAATCAGGTCATGAACACGGGGCTCCAGCATCGCCTCTTTACCGCGCCTGCGGTTCTTGGGAGCCTGGTGGGCGTGGCTCTCCTCATCGGGGGCGTGGCGGGCAGCTATCCGGCCCTGGTGTTGTCGCGAAAGAAAGCGGTGTCTCTATTCCGGGGCTCGCAGGACCAGCGCGGGCCGCAAGGATGGTCGATGCGACACGTGCTGATCGGAGTCCAATTCGCTCTGCTGATTGGCCTCGGGAGCGTGACGTGGCTCGTCAACGGCCAACTCCACTATCTACAGACGAAGGATCTGGGCTTTCGAACGCAGGGCCTCGTCGAACTGCCGGAGGTGGACAGTGCTGACACGTACCGCCGCCTGAAGCAGCGTCTCCGGAGCGCGCCCGAGGTGCAGGCGGTGGGCGCGGGCATTGGGCCAGGCCCGGGCCGCTTCGAGGTCACCTACCGGGCGAAGGACAGCGAGCGCATCCGCAGCGATGGCGACGTGCTCAACGTGACGCCCGGCTGGTTTGCGGCCCTGGACATTGATCATCCCGTCGTACAAAAAATGCAGGAAGCAGGAGGACAAGGAACCCCTCGATTGATTGTCAACCAGGCGGCGGTACAGGCCCTCGGGTACAAAACCCCCGTGGGGAAGACCGTCGTGGTGGAGCCGCGAGACGCGTCGCCCGACCGACTCACGATTGACGGGGTGGTGGACAACTTCCAATTCCGGCCGCTTTACCAGCGCGTGCAGCCTACCTTCCTCCGCATCCATCCGCGCGTCGAGAACATGGATCCTTTGAACGTCCGCGCTGCCCTCGTGCACCTGGATCCGCGGGCCCTGGAGGCCGGCCTCGACCGGCTGCGGACGGCCTGGTCACGCGTCCGGCCCGACACGCCGTTCAGCCCGGAATTCGTGGACGAGCAACTGGCCCAGCTCTACGAGGAGGAGCAGCGCATCGGCCAGATGGGCCTTGGGCTCACCGTCATCGCGCTTCTGCTCGCCGCCCTCGGCCTCGTGGGCCTCTCCGCCTACGTGGTGCAGCGCCGGACCAAAGAGATCGGCGTGCGGAAGGCCCTCGGCGCCACTGTTTCGGAGATCGTGCTCCGGCTCAATCGGGAGTTCCTGGTCCTCGTCGGGGTGGCCCTCGTCGTGGCCGCGCCCATCGCGTACGTCGTCGCCGAGCAGTGGCTGTCCTCCTTTGCGTACCGCATCGGCGTAAGTCCGCTCGTCTTCCTCGGAGCCGGCGGCGGGGCTCTCATCGTGTCCCTGGCCGCCGCGAGCTACCAGGCGTGGTCCACCGCCCGCATCGACCCCGCCGACGCGCTGCGGCAGGAGTAGCGGTGACCGTTGTCGAGTGCACGGGTGTTGGGGTGCTCAATGCATGAAAATACCTGCTCCACCAGCCTCCCAGCCTCAAACGCTCCAACACCTGAACACCCCAACACCAGACACTGCAACACCCCAGCACCAAACACCTCAACACGGGTCGCCATGCTCCGCAACTACCTCAAGATCGCCCTCCGCACCCTCTGGAAGCAAAAAGGCATCACCGCCATCAACGTGCTGGGCCTGGCGGCGGGACTGGCCGTGAGCCTGCTCGTGGGCTTGCTGGTGTGGGACCAGGTGACGCACGACGATTTCCATCCGGGCGCCGACCGCCTCTACCGCGTGACCACGTCCCAGCACCAGAACACGAGCCGACTTGCCACGTCGCCGGCCGGGCTGGCGCCGGTGCTCCGCAACGAGGTAACTGGCGTCGAGGCGGCGACGCGCCTCCGCCGCAGTTCGGAAAACGTCGTTCTTAATAATCAGGGGTACGAGGCCCGGGCCCTCTACGCCGATTCGTCGTTTTTCGACGTGTTTGGGTTTGATCTACAGGCCGGCAATGAAGCCGACGTTCTGACGGCCCCCTACACCGCCGTCATCACGCAGGACCTTGCCCGTACCCTCTACGGCGATGCGGATCCGGTGGGGAAGACCTTCCGCCTCCCAGGCATGGGCACATTCGCTGTGACCGGCGTCATGAACCGGGATGCCTACCGCTCGCACCTGGCCTTCGACGTGCTGTACTCGTTCGCGACCTTGCAAAAGGAACAGGCAGAAGACATCACTGATAGCTGGCAGCGGGGGCTTTCCTACTACACGTACCTCCGCCTGGAAGAGGGACACACGCCTGACCACCTTGCATCCCCCCTCCAGCAAATCGAGGAGCAGTACGTCCCATCGCCCGAATCGGTTGAGGGCCCCCCGCCCGGGCAGTTCGGGCTCCGGGCCGTGTCGGCCTTGCCCCTCAGCAGCCCCCTGATGAACGAGTTTCGGAACGGGGGCATGCTGCCGGCGAGCGTCGGGTATTTTCTGGTGGCCCTGGCTCTGCTCGTGCTACTGGCAGCGGGATTCAACTACGTGAACCTGTCTATGGCCCGTTCGCTGACGCGAGCCCGCGAGGTGGGTGTCCGCAAAACGGTGGGCGCGCATCGGCAGCAGGTGATCGGGCAGTTCGTAGCGGAGGCTGTCGTCGTGTCGCTGATGGCGCTTGGGCTCGCCCTGCTTCTGTTGCAGGTCCTGGTGCCGGGGTTCAATCAGCTCTCGGTCGTGCAGGAAGTGGGGGCCCACATTGACGTGACGCCTGGATTTTCGTTCTACGGCGGGGCGGTGGGATTTGCTCTTCTCACGGGAGTGCTCGCCGGCCTCTATCCCGCGTGGCACCTGTCGAAATTCCAGCCCGCCCGCGTCCTGAAGGCAAGTGCGCAGCGCGAGACACCGGGCTTTTCCTGGATGACCCCACGCAAGGCACTCGTCGTGCTGCAGTTTACAGTCGCGGTGGTCGTGATCGTGACCACGGCCCTCGTTTACAGGCAGGCCCAACACATGGCCCGGACCGATACGACCTTCCGCACGGAGGGCCTGATTCAGGTTCAGCTGCAAGAGGCCGCGTTCGGTCCGTTCCAACAGGAGGCCCGTAAAATTCCGGGCGTGAAGCGGGTAGCCGGGGCCCGTAACCTTCCTCTGAGTGGCTCTTTCTACTCGTCCAGCCTTCAGTCAGACCGGGTCCCGGAACCGCTCGACAATGTCCTCTACTACGCCGCCGGCTACGCGTTTGTGGAGGCGCTCGACTTCCCGTTCGTCGCCCAGGGGGAGTGGTCGGAGGCTCGATTCGAGAGAGGGACCACTGTCGTCCTAAACGAGACGGCGGTGCGGGAGCTCGGCTTTGAATCGTCGCAGCAGGCCCTCGGACAGCCGCTCACACTAAACCGGGACACGGCGCGGAGAGTGCGGGTGGCCGGCGTCGTGAAAGATTTCCAGTTTCACTTTCTCAAAGAGAAAAGTGCCCGGCCGGCCGTTTTGCACTACAATCCAGCCGACTTCAGAATCGCCCTTGCACAGGTGGCGCCCGGCCAGGAAGAAGCGGCCCTCGACGAACTTCGTGGAGTGTGGAGCCGCTTCGACGCCACGAATCCGCCGGAGATTCGCTCCTATCAGGACCTCGTGCGCGAACGGTTCGTGGCGCCGGTATCCGACGCCGCCAACATTCTCGGGCTCGTGGCCGGCCTTGCCGTGCTTATCAGTTGCTTGGGCCTTCTCGGCATCGCGACGTACACCGTGCAAACGCGCACTCGCGAGATCGGCATCCGGAAGGCGTTGGGGGCCACGGTCCCGTCCATCGTCAGGCTCCTTTCGAGGGACTTTCTGTGGCTGATTGGGAGCGCCGTGGTCGTAGGCCTGCCGCTCGCGTGGGTCCTCAATCGCCTGTGGCTGCAGAACCTGGCCTATCGCATCGACCTCGGCGTGTGGCCCTTCGTTCTCAGCGCCGCCGGGCTCTTCGCACTGGCCCTCCTCGCCATCGGCTCACAGACGGTCCGCGCCGCCCGCACCGACCCGGCCCGGACGCTGCGCGACGAATAGACCTCTCGTGCTCAAGTGCTCGGGTGTTGGGGTGCTCGTCGTATGAGAATGTCCGACGACTCCAACACCTCAGCACCAAACATCTCACCACTGGCCGCTATGCTCCACAACTACCTGACCACCGCGATCCGCGCCCTCCGCCGCCACTGGGGCACCACAGCCATCAACGTGATCAGCCTCGGGGTGGGCATTGCTGTGAGCGTGCTGCTCCTGCTCTTCGTCCGCAGCGAGCTTGCGGTGAACGATATTTTTTCGAATGCCGACCGCATCTACCGGCTTGACAGCTGGCACACGGACGAGGGAGACAAACTTCGGTTTATATCGACTAACCCCCTCGGCGAAGCGATCGAGCAGGGAGCCCCGGGCGTAAAAGCACGAACGTGGCTGTACGGCGTTGGGGTGACACTCGGCACCGAGGGAGACTACGTCCGGCACGACGCGTTGCTCACGAATCCAGCCTTCTTCGATGTCTTCGACCTGCCGCTCCG
>CAZMDV010000094.1:0-8737 GCA_964564875.1 uncultured Salinivenus sp. | reverse complement strand
CAAAAAAGCTTCAGAAAACAAGAACATGCGATCTGACGCTTTTTCAGCCCGACCTAACGGAGACGCCTCATGTCCACGCCCGCCGTTGACCGTGACGCGCTCGTTGAGCTTCTTGATGGAAATCCTGATCTCGTCGTCACGATTATCGATTCGTTTCTCGACGACTGTCCGGACTACATGGAGGCCATTCGCGAGGCGGTCGAGCACGAGGACGCAACGACGCTAGAACGAGAGGCCCACAGGTTGAAGGGGGCTGCGGGGAGCCTTCGGGCCGAGCCTGTAAGCGAGGCAGCACAGGCGCTCGAAGAGATCGGCCATTCGGACGATTTTACGGGGGCGGAGGCCGCCCTGGACACCCTGGAGCAGGAGATTGACCGCCTCACGGAGGGGCTCCGGGCCCTCCGGAGCGAGTGCCAGGACGCATCTACCGACACGTGATGCGAAACGCGCTCGTGTAGAAAATGCGGAGGCTGGGCGGAGGGGGCTCGGATGCCTCCCCAAAATGACACTCCGGACTGTTGGGGAGGCCCCGGTATCTTCTCACTCGCGCACGCCCCCTGTCGGTCTCGGCGATGGGCGCTACAGGCCCAGAGATGAGTCGTCGAAGTGGTCAAATCCTCCAGGTTGCAGGGGGACATTTTCGCCGTTGGCGCGCTGGATCGTGACGGGATGCTTCGCGTCCTCGGGCTCCACGACCTCCCCCACTACGCTGTAGGTCTGGGGGTCGAGCGCATCGAGCTCCTCCTCCGGCATCGTGAACACCAGCTCGTAGTCCTCACCCCCGAACAGGGCGTAGACGGTCACGTCCTCCTCAAACTCCGTGGCGGTGTTTCGCGTCTCCGGGTCGATGGGCAGGGCCGGCTCGTAGAGCTGGGCCCCCACCTCGCTGGCCTCGCAGATGTGATGCACCTCGGCGGACAGTCCGTCCGAGATGTCGATGAGGGCATGGGGCTGTGCGCCGACGCCCGCCCAGTCCTGAATGGTTTTGAGCTGGGCTGGCGGGGCGAGATGGCGGCGGATGACGTAGGAGTAGGGATCGAGGTCGGGCTCGAAGCTCTCCTCCTGCTCCTGCAGGCGCTCCCGGTTGCGCAGCAGCACCTTCAAGCCCGCGTACGAGGAGCCAATGTCGCCCGTCACGCAAATTTTATCACCCACCTGGGCACCCTCGCGGTACACCACCGTGTCCTCGGCCGCCGTCCCCACGACCGAGATCGAGAGCGACAGGCCATGGGACGCGTTCGTGTCCCCCCCTACGATGTGCATGTCGTAGGCATCGCAGGCCTGCTTCAGCCCCTCGTAGATGGTGGTCACCATCTCCACGGAAATGTTCTGCGGGATGCCGATCGAGACGGTGGCGTAGCGCGGCGACACGTTCATCGCCACCACGTCGCTCACGTTCACCGAGAGGGCCTTGAAGCCGAGGTGCTCCAGGGGCATGAAGGCGCGGTCGAAGTGGACGCCCTCGGAGAGTGTGTCCGTGGTGAGCACATGCACGCGCCCCTCCTCGGTGCGGTACACGGCCGCGTCGTCGGCAATGCCCGACACGATGCTGTCGTCCGTGGGCTCGCCGAGGGTATCGCGCATGAGGGCGATGAGGCCGAACTCGCCAATCTCGGCGAGGTCCGTCTGCTGGGGATGCTCCTGGGTTTCCATGGAAACCGGGGCTGTGGATTGGAAAAGCGTCAGCTGCTAGAGTGCCTGTACCTTGGCGCCAGGGGCGTGTTTGCGGTCGGCGGAGGGGGCATGATCCTTTCGTCGGCTTTTTGCCTGGGGGAAGGGGCGGGCCGCGGAGCGCCAACAGACAATCGGTCTGTGTCAGGAGCCAGGCACGCTGAGGGACCCGAGGAGCGTGCGGCCCGACGCCCCCGTCACCGATGGCAGGTTCGTGGGCACGCCGTTGACCGTCTCGTGGGCGAGGACGGCGAAGCAGAGGGCCTCCTTCGCGTCGTCGTCCACGCCGTAGTCCGACGCAGTGCGGACGGGAATCGGGGTGAAGGCATCCTCCAGCATCCGCATGAGCGTGTCGTTGTGCACGCCGCCCCCGCTGACGATGAGCGTGTCGATGGACCGGGCCGGACGCACGTGCTGCGCGTAGGCCTGGTAGACGGAGGCGGCCGTGAGAAGCGTCGCCGTGGCGATCGCGTCTGTGGCGTCGAGGCCGCGGGCCTGGGCGGCGCCGAGGAGGCGGTCGACGTAGTCTGCCCCAAAGTCGGTGCGTCCCGTAGATTTGGGCGGCTCGCGGCGGAAGAAGTCGCCTTCAAGCAGGTCGGCCAGCAGGTCGTGGTCGGGCGTGCCGGCGTCGGCGTGCTGGCCGTCGCGGTCATAAGGCGCGCCGAAGAGCCGCTCAGCGAGGGCGTCGATCACCATGTTGGCCGGGCCAGTGTCGAAGGCACGCACATCCCCCGGCGACCCCCCAGCGGGCAGCACCGTGAGGTTGGCGATGCCGCCGAGGTTGAGCAGGCCGCGGTGCTCGTCGGGAGCGGTGAAGGTGACGTAGTCGAAGTACGGCACGAGCGGAGCACCTTGCCCGCCCAGCGCTAGGTCGGCCGCCCGAAAGTTGCCGACGACGGGCACTCCCAGACGCGTGGCGAGGGTCGAGGGGTTGCCCAGTTGAAGGGTGGCGCGGACGGCTTCTCCCGCACAGTCAGCGGGCTCGGGACAGTGGCACACCGTTTGCCCATGCGCACCCACGAGGTGGAGCGCGTCGCGGTCCGCCCCGCCCGCCGCCAGCACCCGGTCCACGGCCTCAGCGCACACTTCTGCGAGACGAACATCCAGGCGTGTGAGCGTGCGGACGGACGGGGGATCGTCGGGGGCCGAAGTGCGACGCAGGAGGGCGCGAAGGGCCTCTGGATACGGCTGGTGAACGAAGGCCTTCTGTTCCATCGTCCCGTCGGGTCCGCTGCCCTCAAGACGAACGAGCGCGGCGTCGATCCCGTCGAGCGAGGTGCCGGACATGAGCCCGACGACCGTGCGGGACGACGTGCGGTGAAGATCGAGGAGGGCGTCCATTTTTCGAGGGGCGAAGGGCGAGCGGGTGCGGGGGGAGGGAGAGAAGGCGAAAGGAGGAATGAGGACGGGAGCGCGGAGTGCTGATTGTCCGGCGCCACGTGCCTCTACCGCATGCCCTGCTCACACGCGAGAGGTCACACGCGAGAGGAATGTGCAGTGCCCCCCGTTCATGCGTCGGAGTCCTCTTCCGAACCGGCCTTCTCTCGCATCTCGTCGGCCTTCTTTCGAAACTCGTCGGCCCGGTCCGGCTCCTGCTCGGCCAGCTGGGTGTAGATATGGGCGGCCTTCTGGTAGTCGTTCTGGCCCTCATGGATCCGCGCCAGGGTTTCTGAGACGACCTCTTCCGCCTCGGCGTTTTCGTCTACGGCACGGGGCTCCGGGGGAGGCGCGCCCGCCTCGGCGTCCGGATCGGGGTCGATCTGGGCCGACTGCAGCTTGTCGATGAGACTGTCAAGGTCGTCGGCCTCGCCCTCTTCGTCGAGTTCCTCAATCTGCTCCTCAGGGGTCGACGATTCCTCAGGCACGGAAGGCTCCTCGGGCGCGGGAGGCTCCTCCGGAGAGGAAGGCAGGTCGGCCGAGAGGGCGTCGTCGGTCAAGCCCGGACGCGCCCCACCCTGACGGGCCTCCCGCTCGGCCTGGCGTCGCAGATCGGCCAGTCCGAAGTCGTCCTCCGCCGAGGATGGTTCCTCACCCGCCGGCTCCTCTTCGGGCGGTTCCTCCTCCGACGTCGTCGTGGGCGGGCCGGCGAGGAAGGAATCGAGTCCAGGAGAGTCGGCAAACGGGGACGAGTCTCCGTTGTCCCCGGTGCCGTCCATACATCGGAGAACCCGCCGTTTGCCCGCCTCAGCGATTGGGCTGTTCGGCATCAGGAAGCGCGCATTTCCCCACGCCTCCAGGGCCTGGCCCCAGCGCTGCTGGGCCTCGTACGCGTATGCCAGCAGCACGTGCGCCCCCAAGTGGCCCGGCAGTGCGGTGACCTTCCGCTCAAGCGCGTCGACGGCCGCACCAAAGTCCTTCTGCTCAAGCAGGGCGAGGGGCTCTTGGAGGTCGGGAAGAGACATGATCGATCAGAACGGTCCACTAAAACATCGGGGTGAGGGAAGTTCTCCCCCTGCCGCGCGCAAGTGTCGCCCGTCGAGAGGCAACGTACCGGGGAGGTGTATGTTTGTTGCCGGACGTTCGGCGTGCCGCGGATCAGGACGCGGGCGAGGAGGCGGGAGCAGTGACCCTTCGGTCCTGCCGCACCGCGAGGACCTGCCGCAGACTCGAGACTGCCACCAGGACGAACCCGAGCGCGAACATGGCCTGGAACGGCACAGCTGCCCACTCGCCGAGGGCGATCGTGACGCCGAGGCCCGCGGTCGAGTATAGGGCCAGTCCTAGTTCCCCCCACACGACCCGGGGGACCTCAGCGATGGCGTAGCGGCTCTCCCACCAGCTGTTCTCCGAGCTGACGCCATACTTGGGCGTACGGATGAACGCGGTGTCTGTCCCGCGGAGGGCCTGCCAGAAGGCACTCGTGTTGCTGAGGGAAAGGCCCATGGTGCCGGCCATGAACGCAGGAAAGAGCTGGAAGCGGTGCAGCCAGTCGGGATAGAGCGCCCGCTGAGCAAAGAGCTGGGCGAGGAAAAACCCGGCAAAGCCGAACAGGCCGAAGCCCATGATGGCAAAATACAATTCTCCGGGCCCGCGATCCAGTCCCTTCAGCAACAGCAGGGGAGCGTGGGTCAGGGCGGCGAGCAGGATAAACGGGAACGCAAAGTGGGCCGTGAGGTGGAACGTGCCCTCAATCTTCACGCGCCACGATTGGGCCGAACGCCAGAGGCGCCCGACCAGCTTAAGGGCCGTTTCTACGCCTCCCTTTGCCCAACGAAATTGCTGAGAGCGAAGGGCATTCATGTCAGGCGGTAGTTCGGCCGGGGCCTCCACGGTCGGCACGTATTTGAAGTCCCATCCCTCAAGCTGAGCGCGGTAACTGAGGTCGAGGTCCTCGGTGAGCGTGTCGTGCTCCCAGCCGCCCGCCTCCTCGATGCAGGCGCGGCGCCAGACGCCCGCGGTCCCGTTGAAGTTCACGAAGCAGCCCGCCAGCCCGCGCACGCGCTGCTCGATGGCAAAGTGGGCGTCGAGGCCGAACGCCTGCACCTTCGTCAGCAGCGAGTCGTCCCGGTTAAGGTGGCCCCAGCGGGCCTGAACCATGCCGAGGTCCTCGTCCTCGAAAAAGTGCGGGACCATACGGCGCAGAAAGTCTGCGTCGGGCACGAAGTCGGCGTCGAAGATGGCGACGAGCTCGCCCCGGGCGAGACGCAGGCCGTTGGCGAGGGCCCCCGCCTTGTAGCCGGTGCGGTCGTCGCGGTGCACATGGGTGATGTCGACGCCCCGGTCCTGCCAGTACGCGACCCGCCGGGCCACCCGCTCGGTCGTCTCGTCGGTCGAGTCGTCGAGGACCTGGATTTCGAGCCGATCACGCGGATACTCGAGATCCACGCAGGCGTCGATCAGGCGCCGGGCTACCTCGGCCTCGTTGTAGAGGGGCAACTGGACCGTGACGACGGGCCATGTGTGATTAGGGGTGGGGAGGGCGTCCGGGTCCGGCACTGGGCACTCGCGGACTGTCTCGTGGTTGGCGTGGACGAGGGCCAGCCACAGCAGGTTGCCGCCGTAGGCCGTAAGGGCCACGATGGCAATTGCGTACAAGACCGGGATGGCGATCTCAAGGACGGCGAGCATCAAGGTTGAAGGTAGGAAGGTTGAGAATTCGAAGGTTGGAAGATTGAAAAATCGAGGGGGTGGGTTTTCCGGCGGAAGGTTCGTATGCTCGTTTTCTTGCTTTTCCCCACACGCCCACACTCACTCAGCGATTTCGCCCGTACGTCTCGTGGCTGGAGACCCAGTCGGACGACGAGATGGCGGCGCCCAGCGACAGCTCGCCCGCGAGGGTGGCCGCCGCTACGATCTCGGCAAACTTGTGCACCTTGCCTTTTCCGTAGCAGCCCATCACCTCAAGGCACTCGCGCTGCGTGGGCAGACTCGTGCCCCCGCCGTACGTGGCCACGATGAGTGAAGGAATGGTCAGCGAGATGTAGAGGTCGCCGTCCTCGGTCAGGTCGGTGTACAGAACGCCGGCCGACGACTCGGAGACGTTGGCCACGTCCTGCCCGGTGGCGATGAAGAGGGCTGTGATGGCGTTGGGCGAGTGGCCGCCGTTGTTATTGGCGCCGGAAAGGAAGGCCCCCACGGTCGATACCTTCCAGTGGTGGTAAAGGCTCTCGGGCTCTACGCGCATGTGCTGGACGAGCGTCTCGCGGTCGATGGTGGCCTCGGCGGTGACGCGCTTGCCACGGGTCTGCATCACGTTCACCTGCGAGGCCTTCTTGTCCGTCGCGAAGTTCGACTCCAGGTAGAAGTTCTGAATCGGGCCCGGATACTGGTCCATGATCCAGCCACAGGCGGCAAAGGTAGCGCGGCCCACCATGTTCTGCCCCGCCGCGTCGCCCGTGCGGTAGTTGAAGCGCAGGTACGCGAAGTGGTTGGACAGGTAGTGACTGATGTGAAGCAGTTCGGCCACGCTGGAGGTCGACTCCGCTTCCTCGCGCACTTCATCCATGTGATCGTCCACCCAGTGGGTGAAGTCGCGCGCCTGGCGGGCGTCGTCGAAGACAAAGACGGGGGCCCGCTGCATGCAGTCGCCGGACACGGTGGCCTCGACGCCGCCGCTAAGGTTGCACACCTTCATGCCGCGGTTGTAGGAGGCCACGAGCGTGCCCTCCGACGTGGCCAGGGGAATCAGCACGTCGTCCTGCGCGTGCTCGCCGTGGACCGTGAGCGGTCCGGCAAAGCCGAGCGGAATCTGGGCCACGCCGGTAAAGTTTTCGACGTTGCCCTCCGTGGTGTGGGGATCGAACGAGTAGTGGGGGATGTGATCGAGCGAGGCGCCGCTGTACTCCTCGACGAACTGCTGGCGCTCGTCGACGATGTTCTCGCCGTAGTTGTCATCCTCGTCCCGAGGAATGCGCTTGATCACCTCATCTTTTTCAGAGATGGAGTCTTCGACGGAGAAACTGAGCGTGCCAAACGGTTGGGCGCGAAAGCTGAACTCGATCTCGTGCTTGCCGACCTCAAGGGGCGATCGTTCGGTGCGCACGTGAAGGGTCCGGCGCAGCGGAAAGTCGACGGGGGCCGCGTCCGAAATTTCGTCGGCCTGGTGGGGCTCGCCCTCGCCCATGAAGAGATAAACATCCTTCTGCGGCACCGACTCGCCGTCGATTTTCACGTCGAGAAGCCCCGTGAGCGTCGCGTCCTTCAGGCGGTTTTTGAGTGCAAACTCGACGCCCCGATCGGTATTTTCGAGGCTGCCAAAGGTGTAAAGCTGCTTCAGGAGAGCCTCGGGAACGAACATAGAAGGAAAGAGCTCAGTCGGACGAGGGGTGAGCGGGAAGACGCAAGCACCGTCTCAACGAAAAGCACCCGGACGGGTTCGAGGGAAGGGGAAGTGGACAGGCGATCTTCTGTCGTGCTCAATTCGAAGAGGCTTCGCCATCCGGAGCGAAGCGGACGTGCAGCCAGCCGTCCCGAAGAGACGCGTCCGTCAGTTGGTAGTAGTTCAAGAAGTTGGGGAGGATGTAGTTCGAGCGCTGGTTGGCCACCTGCACCACGAGCTGGTCGCCGAGATGGCGCACGTCGATATCCTCTTCCTCGGCAAATGCGAGACGCAGTTCGAGCACGTACGCGTCCCCGTCTTCCTGCACCTCGAAGGTGGGCTCCTCGTAGAATACGTCCATCGGGTCCCGATCCTCGTAGATCGCGTCCCCGATCCGGCCTAGCCGCTCGCCCCCGAAGACCTCCTCGCCCAGGTGCGGGACCTGGAGGATCGGGAGCGGCTGAAAGCTCTGCTCGATTTCCGCCAGGTACTCGCGCTGAGACTGCACGTACCCCTCAAAGAACGAGTTGTCCGGTACCTGGTCCTCCGGCAGCACGCGGTTCACGATGACGCTGTCCACGCCGTAGCCGTAGAGCTGGAGATACGTGTAGGCCCGCCGGGCCTCCTCGATCACCATCTTCTCGGGATTCGTGACGAGCCGGATCGAGGTGGTCGAGGGGGTCGCGAGGACCCCCTGCACCCGCTCGAGCTTTTCGAAGATGACCTCCAACTCCTCGTACCCCTTGTCCAGCGGAATGCCGGTGGTCTTGCGCACGCCGAAGCCGAGCGACTTGACCGCCATCTTCTGGAAGGGAAACGCCTTGGCGAGCCACCACTGCGTCACCTGCGGGAGGGTGAGCAGCGTAAGCGTCTCGCCGGTGGGGGCGCTGTCCACGATGATGAGGTCGTAGTCCTCCTCACGGATCGCTTCCTCGAGCCACAGCAGCACCGATCCCTCGTTCATCCCAGGCAGGGCCGCAAGCTCCTCGGCGGCGATCTGGTCCACGCCCTGCCACCGAAAGACGGTGAGCATCAGCTCCCGCATGTTGCCCCAGTGCTTCTTCATCGAGTAGTAGAGGTCCACCTCCTGGGCGAAGAGGCCGTTGCTCACTTCCTGGGGCTCAGGGCCGAGCTCCCGGTCGAGCGCGTCGGCGAGGCTGTGGGCGGGGTCGGAGGAGAGGACGAGCGTCTTGTTGCCCTGTCGAGCCGCGCGCTGGGCCGTGGCGGCCGCACAGGTGGTCTTGCCGGTGCCGCCCTTGCCCGTGAAGAGGAGGATGCGCGGGACGTCATCGAAGGAAGATTCGTGGT
>CAZMDV010000093.1:0-8779 GCA_964564875.1 uncultured Salinivenus sp. | reverse complement strand
ATCATGAGCACCGTCGCCATCGAGGCGTGGTGGTCGGTCTTGTGGACCTGGAAGTCGTCTTCGGAGAGGTGCCAGTTGTCCCCTACGCCGGACCGCTTGAAGGAGTTGGAGAGGGTCCCAGTGATGTCGAGGTTCGACAAGTCATCCCCGAAGCGCCAGTCCTTCGTCTCTGGAAGCCGCTCGTCGCCCTGCCCCGTGTAGGGCGTGCGGTGGTCGCCCATGCCGCCCTTTCGGAGGTCATTGAAGATCTCCTCCAGGGCCGACTGCCGGAGCGAGCGCTCGGTGCGGGCCGTGATCTCGACCGTCTCTCCCTCCTCCCCCTCTTCGAGGTAGCCGCGCTTCTTCAGCTCCTCGATGAAGTCGTCGAGGTCTTTGTCCGAGCCCTCCGTGAGGTCGTACTGGTCGTCGAGCTGTTCCATCCAGTCGAGGGCCTCCTCGGCGTCGCCGGCCGTGTGCTCGAGCAGATCTTGGAAGAGATCGAACAGCTCCTCGAAGAGGGACTGCTGGCTGCCGTGGCGGACGGGGTCCCACTCGGTATACCGAAAGCGCATGGGCTTAAAAACAGTCTGCAAAAGGTGACGGAGTACTGACTACGCCGGACGCTCCGCGTTTGTTTGTTCTTCACGGCCACGCCCCCCACGTCTTACAAAGACAGCACATTCCCCACGGGCCAACCCGGGTGACCTGTATTCCCTACCCTCAGCCCCCACCTTCCAATCTTCCAATTTTCTCCTCTTCTAACCTTCCCACTTTCCAACTTTCAACCCTCGTACGGAGAGTCCAGATATTTTTCGGCCCGGTCGTGGGCTCCGGCCGCATCTTCCATATTCAACACCTTCCGGTAGCGATTGACCGCCATGTCGCGCCGATCGAGGGCATCGTACGCCATGCCCTGGTACAGGTAGCCAAGCATGCGATACTTTGTATTCTCAATGTCTCGATTGGTCAGCTGCTCCAGCTCGGCCAGGTGCGTGAGGGCTTCCCGGTACTGATCCTGATACAGCCGATCTCGGGCCAGGTACAGCTGGGCAATCTCCTCCATGTGGGTGTTGTACCCCGAGACTCCGGCCTCGCAGCGCTCCAAAACCGTGCGGAAGATGGACCGGGCCTGACTCCAGCGTCCCCAGCGGGCGAAGACTCGCCCCTCGAAGGTGTGGAAGAACGGATTGTTCGGGTGTCGCTCCCGGAGCTTCGAGACCCACTTCCGGCTCCCGCGGAAGTCGTCCTCGTACAGGTATTGGATCTTGGCGAGGAAGTAGATCGCCTCGGTCTTTACGTAGCGCCCGTTCGTGGCGGCTTCGCGGAGCAGCCGGAGCCCACGCGTTTTGTCTCCGTCTGGCAGCATCCACATGATGGCCTTCGACAAGGTATACTCCTCGGGCAGAATGGCCGCGTAGTAGTCGTACATGCCCGACCCAAAGACGTAATCCCCGCGCTTCGGCGCCACCTCTTCCACCTTCTGGACGTAGTTGATGGCCCTCTGAGCGTTGCGAATCGTTTTCCACCAGCGATACCGGTTGGAGTGGAGGCGCGCCAGGAACCCATGGGCCGCCGCCTTGAAGAGGGCCGCGTCGAAGTGGTCGGGGGTCTCCTCAAGCAGCGCGTCGCACCGGGCGACCACCGTGTTCATCTGCTCGATAAAGGCCTCGTCGTGGGACGTATCCGTGAGGTCGAGCATGATGGTCCACCACAGGTTAAGCCCCTGCAGAAACGGCCCGATGGGGTGCTCGGGATAGCGATCGTCGATCTTCTCGAACGCGGCCTTCGCTTCCTCGAACCGCATTCCATAGAGGTCTTCGAGTCCCTCCGTGCCCGTGTTGCGGACGAAGGCATCGGTGAGGACGGACGAGTTCCGCTCGACGGCAGTCGTCCCGGCGGCGGCCGTGGCCGAGTGCGCTTGATTCTGCCCCGCACGGGCGCCGCCCGCGGCGATGAGGAGCAGGGCCACGGCCGCGGAGATTCCGCGCGCTGGCATGAGGTGCCGTAGGGGGAGAAAGGGCATCGTCGAGATCAATTCCGTAGCGAAAAAGATCGTCCTCGCCCGCCTGCTCGTCAGGAGGCCGGCTCCTCGGCCTTGAAGCCCTGCAGGCTCTTCTCGGCAAGCAGGTTTACGTCGTAGGTCTGGACCCGTCCGTTCCGCTCTCGGTGGCGGCGGCGGGCAACGGTCACCAGCCGGTCCAACAGTTCGCCGAACGGGACGCCGGAGGGCTCCCACAGGTAAAACGAAAACGACCCAGGGATGGTGTTTATTTCATTGAAGTACAACCGATCGGTGGCCTCATCGATCATGAAATCGATGCGGACGACGCCGGCGCACTCGAAGCGATGAAAGATGCGAACGGCCATGTCCTGGATCTCCTCGGTGCGCTCGTCGGAGAGGCGGGCCGGCACGATTCGGTCCTGCGCAGCCATGCCCTCGGGACTCGACTCGGCGCTCTTTGCTCCCGCCTCTTTGGCTCCTTCTCCGTTCTCTCGCATGTACTTGTCCCGGAAGGTGAGCACCTCCTCCTCGTCCGAGGGCACCGGCTCCTCCAGCACGCTGGGCGTGGCGTCATGGGCGTCCCCCAGCACCGAGCAGTTGATCTCGCGCAAGGCCTCCACCGCTTCCTCCACGATGACCTTGTCGTCGTACCGGAACGCATCTTCGATGGCCGCGTCGAGCGCGTCCCGGGCCTCAACCTGGGAGATGCCGATGGACGACCCGCACCGGGCCGGCTTCACGACGAGCGGGTAGTCGAGTTCGGCCTCGCACCGGTCCAGGGCCTCCTCCTCCCGATAGCCCCACTCATCCTCACGGAACGCCACGAAGTCGACCACGGGAATGCCGGCCTCCCGGCACACCCACTTTGACATGACCTTGTCCATGCCGAGGGCGGAGCCGAAGACCCCAGCGCTGGTGTAAGGCACGTTAAACGTCTCGCAGAGGCCCTGAATGCCGCCGTTCTCTCCCGATCCGCCGTGCAGCCCGAGCAGCATCACGTCGATCCGCGTCCGCAGCGGGGGGCGGGCCAGGCGCTGGGCCGCCCCCGCCTCCCGGTCTTCGAGCAATTCGAGATGCCCGTGCGGAGTGGGCACGAGCGCCACCGGTCGGGCCTCCTCGCGCAGGGCGTCCAGGTCGCGGTACTGCTCCACCTCCAGCAACGGATCACCGGTGTACCACGTGCCGTCCTTCGCGACGTAGATGGGCACGGGCGTGTACCGGTCCTGGTCGAGGGCCGCCGCGGCCTGCAGTGCAGAGATGACCGACACCTCGTGCTCGGGGGCTACACCGCCGAGGACGACGCCGACATGTAAGGGCTCGGAGGACACGGGGGGATGAAGGACGGACGGGGAATCAGAACGGCGACTCTGGGACGAGGGGCCGATACGGAAAGGACAGCCCGAACGATCCCCAGCGTTCATTCTCCAAAGCGCCCTCTCCTCTACTCTCCCACTCGCCGATTCCCGGTCAAGTCTCGACCAAACTCGGCGTCTACCGCTCGCCGCTCCGCCGCCGTCGTTGGTTTTGCCCCGTCGTCCGCTTAGCTTGAGAGCGGCTTTTCCCCTTCTCTCAAATCGACGCGATCGGTGCGACTGGCCATCATCTCGGACATTCACTCGAACCTGGAGGCGCTCGAACGAGCCTTTCAGGCCATCGACGAGGCCGACGTCGACGCCGTCTGCTGCCTGGGCGACGTGGTGGGCTACAACGCCGACCCGGCCGCCTGCGTCGACCTGGTCCGTGAGCGCTGCGACGCCGTCGTGCTCGGCAACCATGACGCCGCGGTGGCCCGAGAGACGGATGTGGATTTTCTTCCCGCCGACGGGCAGGAGGCCGCCCGGCACAACCGCGCGCAGCTCTCCGAGGTGCAGCGCGACTACCTTGCCGACCGTCCCCTCACCCACACCGTGGCGAACTGCACGTTCGTCCACGCCACCCCCGACGATCCGACGGCCTGGAAGCGCCTCACGTCGTATCCCGCCGCTCAGACTCAGTTCGACCACTTCGACACGGACGTGTGCTTCATCGGCCACACCCACTCCCCGGCCGTCATGGCCGACGAACTGGGCATCTTTCGGGTGCGGTCCGGCCACCGATACCTCATCAACGTCGGCAGTGTGGGCCAGCCGCGCGACCGAAATCCGAAGCTGAGCTTTGGCCTGTTCGACACGGAGGCCTTCACGTACGAGAACGTCCGGCTTGACTACGACGTGGCCGCGGCGATCCGCAAAATCCGCAACACCGACCGTCTGCCCAACCGCCTTGCCGATCGGCTGGAGGAGGGGCGGTGATTCATGAAGCGTGAAACGTGATGCGTGAGGAGAGACGGCTATGCCTCACGTTTCCCGCATCACTTCTCACGCTTCACTGCACTCCACGAGCTGCTCGTCGCCGTAAACGGCCCAGGGACGCCCCACCATCTCGTGCCCCACGAAGGGCGTGTTCTGACTCTTCGAGCGAATGTCGTTTTCGGTGAAGGTCCACTCGGTCGAGGCGTCGAAGATCGTGAGCCGTGCCGGGTCGTCCTCCACGATCGCCGGCACGTCGAGCCCCAGGATGCGGCGAGGGGCCACAGTGAGCTTTTGGACGGCCTCTGCGACTGAGAGCACGCCCGGCTCGATCAACTCGCGCCCAATGAGGCCCCACGCGGTTTCGAGCCCGATGATGCCGAAGGGCGCAGCCGTGAACTCGACATTCTTCTCGTGCGGGGCGTGAGGGGCGTGGTCGGTGCAGATCGCATCGATCGTCCCGTCGGCCAGTCCCTCCTTTAAGGCCGCCACGTCCGTCGGCGAGCGCAGGGGCGGGTGCATCTTCGTGTTCGTGTCGAACCCTGTGCGCTCGGTGGCCTCGGCCGTGAGGGTGAGGTGATGGGTGCACACCTCCGCCGTCACGGGAATGCCACGGGTCTTCGCGCGCCGCACGAGCTCGACGCCGCGGGCGGTAGAGAGGTGTGCGACGTGCAGATCCCCTCCGGTGAGGGCGGCCAACTCGATGTCGCGGGCAAGCATTACGTCCTCGGACGCGGCCGGAATCCCGTCAAGCCCCAGCCGCGCCGACACTTCGCCCTCGTGCATCTGGCCACCGGGATTGAGCGTCTCCTCCTCCATATGGTTGACGATGCAGCGGTCGAGCATGCCGCTGTACTCCAGCGCCCGGCGCATGAGCCCAGCCTTCTGCACCGGCGCTCCGTCGTCACTGAACGCCACGGCCCCGCCCGCTCGAAGGTCGGCCATCTCGGCGATCTCCTCTCCGGCCCGCTCCTTCGAGACGCATGCGATGGGGTGCACCCCCACCGGCGTCGCCTCCGCCCGCTCCCGCACGAACTCCACCACATCGCGCGTGTGAATCGGCGGGTCGGTATTGGGCATGCACGCCACGTCGGCAAACCCGCCGGCGAGGGCGGCGCGGCTCCCCGTGGCGATGGTTTCTTTGTGCTCGTAGCCGGGCTCACGGAAGTGCACGTGCATGTCCATCCAGCCCGGCGAGATGATCTTGCCGGAGGCGTCGTACACGGGCACGTCGCCCTCGGCCGCCAGGTCCTCCCCAATCGCCGCAATGGTGCCGTCCCGAATCAGCACGTCGGCGGGACGGGTCGTCTTCGGGTCGGGTCGGAGCAGGGTGCCGCCATGGAGGAGGAGGTCAGGCGTCATACGGTTTTTGGATCGCAATGTCGTGACAATCCTCGTCCCGTCTGCCTTCGGTCGAGTTGATCGTTCACCTCGGTGGCGTCTACGGGGAAGGTTGGAAGGTTGTGGCTGGAAAGACCCTCCGAGGACGCAGAAGAGCAACCCTCGGAGGGATGTCGACATCATGATCCGGACCTCGAATCACATGCGTGGGAACGCACGTCGACGAAAGAATCAAAACCCGTTTGGCGAGACATCTGCGACCACCCCAGGAGTGCTCGGTCGCACTCTGAAAGCATTCGGGCACTCCGTTCTTGGCATTGCGACTTCGTGGATCTCGCGCACTTTGTCTCGACTGCGCATCTGCTCACAAAACAGGCTTCCAGCCGTGTATTTGCAAGGTACGATCCCGTCCCGCCTCCGTCAACGCTCTCCACATCGATTCCACGAGAGATTTTCCTGCGGCGACGGGGGCTCGCCCCCGATGCCGATGCGCGCGAACGGTCGTGGATGAGCATTTGCCCCTGCCCCAGGCTGGCCCTCAAGTGTGAACGTAAGGGCGTGTCTGCGAAGCCCTCGCCCTCCCTCATTCTCCCTTTCTCTCCTTCTCTCTTCCCCCCGCCCACACCGTCGGCACCTCGTCCCAGCTACCGACCTTCCAAACTTGCACACGTCCACACCACCACACGACCACCCCGTCCAGCCTACTTCCCAGCGGCACTCGGCGAGCGGCTCATCTCAGCGCGAGAGCCCGGCGCGAGGTGCTCCGCCACCATGTTCGTGATCATCGTAAAGAGGTGCAGCCGCGTCTTGCCGCCCGCGATGCCGTGCTCGTGGGTCGGGTACATCATGAAGCGGAACTGCTTGTTGGCCTCCTGCAGCTGGTTGACCATCTGCACGCTGTTCTGGAAGTGCACGTTGTCGTCGTCGTCCCCGTGCACGATGAGCAGGTTTTGGTCGGCCCGCAGACGGTCGGCGTAGGTCTGCGGAGCGCCCTCCTTGTACCCGTCCTCGTTCCGCTGGGGCGGGGACATGTAGCGCTCGGTGTAGATGGTGTCGTAGAGCCGCCAGTCGGTGACAGGAGCGACGGAGATTCCTGTGTCGAAGGTCGATGGCCCCTCGCCCTTCAGCATGGACAGCAGGGTCATGTACCCGCCGTAACTCCATCCCCAGATGCCGATGCGGTCCTCGTTCACCCAGGCGGAATCCGCGAGCGCCTGGGCCGCGTGAACCTGGTCGGCCGACTCCGGCTGGCCGAGGCGCTGGTACGGCACGTCCTGGAAGGCCTTGCCGCGCCCGCCGGTGCCCCGGTTGTCCACGCTCACGACGACCACGTCGTGCTTGCGGGCCAGGTACTGGTGCCAGAGCTGCCGACTGCTGCCCCACTGGTCCGTTACGGTCTGCACGCCAGGTCCGCCATAGACATACATGAGCACCGGGTACTCCTTCGAGGGGTCGAAGTCCGTGGGCTTGATCACGTACGCGTTGAGGGGCGTGCCGTCGGCCCCCGGAAGGGTCGTGAAGCGCTTCTCAGGAAGATCGAGGCTGTCGAGGCGCTGCTGCAGCGTGTCGTTTGCCTGGAGCGTCGTGAGGCGATCCCCGGTGGCCTCGTGGAGCGTCCACGTCGGGGGCGTGCCTGCCTTCGAGTACTGATCGATGTAGTAGGCCCGATCTTTCGAAAGGTTGAGCGAATGCCACCCCGGCCGGGACGTGATCTTCCGTGCAGCCTGGGCCGTCTCGTGCGGCTCCATGGACATCCCCGTCTCGTAGAGGTGCCGTTCGAAGGACGTGTCGCGGGTAGCCGTGAAGTAGGCCGTGGCGGCCTCCTCGTCCACGCCGTGGAACTGCGTCACCTCCCAGTTCCCAGACGTGATGGGGCCGAGGTGCGTCCCGTCGTTCCGGTACAGGTGGGCGTGGGTGTACCCGGTCCGCTCGGACAAAAACACGAACCGCTTCCCGCCGTCGAGGAACGAGAGCTTGTCGTCGGTGACGTCGATGTAGGTGTCCTGCGTCTCCTGAAGTACCCGCTCGGTTTCCCCGGTGCCCGGATGGCCGTAGAGCAGGTCGAGGTTGTTCTGATTGCGGTTGAGCCGAAACATCCAGACCCGATGCTGGCCGTCAATCTCCGGGGTCCAGCCCATGCGCGCTAGGTACTCGTGCGGATCCGAGGCTTCTTCCTCCTTCGTGAGCTCGGGGTCCCACGTCTTGGTGTCGAAGTAGCGAATGGCCTGCGGCTGCCCCTTCTTTGCAGGGTCGACCGCCGACAGATCGACGACCCCGATCTTGATCTCACTGTTCACCTCTCCCGCCTTCGGATAGCGGAAGTGCGTGATCTCGGGGTAGCGCTCCGTATTGTTCATCAGCGGAAACGAGCGGGTCTCCGACTCGTCGAGCTTGAAGAACGCGATGCGCTTCCCGTCGGGGCTCCATCGCCAGCCATCGCGCAGCCTGAACTCCTCCTCGTACACCCAGTCGAAGGTGCCGTTGATAATCTCGCCCTCACTGCCGTCGGTGGTGAGGGCCGTCTCGGTGCCCGTCTTCAGGTCCACCACGTAGAGGTCGCGCTCCCGCACGAAGGCGACCTTCGTGGCCGAAGGGTTGAACTTCGCAAACATCTGGTACCCGTCGCCCCGGTCGGCGATGGGGGTTAGCGTCTGCGCATTCAGGTCATAGACGTAGTAGTAGCCCTTCGTATTGGCCCGCCACACCTCTTCCGAGTCCGTGAAGATGAGCACCTTTTCCCGCCCTTCGCTGAACGTGTAGTCCTCAATCGGGACGATGCGGTCCACGTCCCCCGCGTGCAGGTTGGCGCCGTCGAGGACCCGCGTGCGCTCGTCGGTTTTCAGGTTGTACCGCATCAGGTGTGTCGCCTCGGCGGTGTCGGCGGGCTCGATGTACGTGATGATGGGCCCTTGGTCGGCCCACTTCCCGCCCTGGAACGGTTTGGGCCGAAACGCGGACGAGGCGTGGATGCTTTCGAGGGTAAACTCAGGCTCGCTCTGCTCCTGCGCGAGGTTCTGCTCCTGCGCGAGGCCCGCGGTCCCGGAGAAGACCAGAAGAACGGCGAGGACGAAGGGGATGCGTCGAACCATGATCGCGGAACGGCTTGGTGGGTCGATAAAAGGGGTGGGAGGAATGTTGAGAAAATATTCGTGGCGAGGCGATATTGCAA
>CAZMDV010000092.1:0-8799 GCA_964564875.1 uncultured Salinivenus sp. | reverse complement strand
GGGTGTGGAAGTCTGGAAGCATGGACCTGTGGACGTATTTCGCCCCCAAACGTCCATACTTCCTCACCTCCATCCCCGAATCCCGTAAGCGGATTCGGTATGAGGGAAGGGAGGCAGTCGCCGACGGCTTCAGTCCGCCATCCGAATCAGCGTCTTCAGAATCTCGAGCGTCGTCTGTTCGGGCGCGCCCTCGGTTCCAATCCGGATGTGCCGCGGGTCCTCCAGGGCGTCGGGGGCCGCGTAGCGCTCCGTAAGCATCTCGAAGTCGCTCGCCCGCGCATCGGAGGCGGTGGCCTCCTCGGTCGAGCGTCGGCGCAGGCGTCGTTTTAGCACGTCGTCCTCGGCCGTCAGCTCCACGAAAGCATACGGCACGTCCGCGGCGCGGAGGGCGGTCCGCAGCTGCTCTCGCTGCCCAACGCGACTGAACGTCGCGTCGAGCACCGTCCCTAGGTGGCGGCGGGCCCGCTGGCGGGCACGGGTGCGGAGGGTGGCGTAGGTCGCGTCCGTCAGTGCGTCGGTGTAGAGGCGCTCGCGGGTCTCGGCGTCGGCCCGACCGTGGAGGGGAACGCCCGCGTGCATCTTGCGGATGCGATCGGAGGCGAGGTGGGGCCAGCCCAGGGCCCGCGCCAGGGCCTCAGCCTGCGTGCTCTTGCCGGTGCCAGGGCGGCCCATGACGACCACCACCAGCGGCTCACTCCCGGCCACGGCGTAGCGGAGGGCCCACTGGTAGTGGTGCCGGGCCTGCGCCCGGCTGCGGGCACGCTCCACCAGGGGCACCTCGTCCTCGGCGGCCCGCAGCCCGCCCACCTTGCCCCGCACCTGGGCCCGCTGGCTCTTGTAGAAATTGATGAGCCGAGACAGGTCGGGATCGCCTAGGCCCTTCGCCATCCGCTCTACAAAGCGACGCGACAGGTCCGGGTGGCCATGGTGGTCGAGGTCCATGGCCAAAAACGCCACGTCGTTGGCCACGTCAAGACGGCGAAACTCCTCGTTGAACTCGATGCAGTCGAAGATCGCGACCCGCTCGTCCGTCACGTGCACGTGCTCCAGCCGCAGGTCGCCGTGGCCCTCCACGATGAAGCCGCCGGCCCGACGCTGGTGCAGGAGGGAGGCGTTCTGGTCGTAGAACAGGTCGGCGTAGAACTGGAGGGCCTCGTGGGCGGGCCGCGAGAGCAACGTGCCGACGTGCCCTTCGGCCTCCGCAAAATTTTCCGCCGTCACCGCTCGGAGCTGCCCGATTCGGCCCGCCTCCGCCACCTCGGGTGTTGGCGGCCGCGACTGATAAAACTCACAGAGGGTGCGCACGACCCGGTCGATATCGGCCGCCGAGGCCGCCCCCCGCGCCAGCCGCGCGTCCAGAAACTGGCTCGGCTCTAGGTAGCGCATCTTCACGGCCACCTCTACGACCTCGCCCTGACCGCTGTCGGGGTCGCCCTCCACGCAGAGGCCGTCGTCGGTCTCGACGATGGGCACCACGCCCTCGTACGTGTTCGGGGCGAGGCGACGGTTGAGGCGCACCTCCGCTTCGCAGAAGTGACGGCGGCGCTCCAGGGTCGAGAAGTCGAGGAAGGCGAGCGAGACCGGCTTTTTGATTTTGTACACCCAGGGCGGCACCAGCGCCACCAGCGAAATGTGGGTCTGCTCGAACTCGATCTGCGTCGGCTCGTGCGGATAGGCAGCGGGCGTGGAGAGGGCCTCTCGCAGGGCCTCGATGGAAGAAGGGGGCATACGCTACTCGTGGAAGGTGGTGTCCTGCGACGCGTGGGTGCGGAGGCGATCCGCGGGCCGGAATCGGTCGCCGTACTGGGCCGCAAGGCGCTCCAAGGAGCGGATCATCGCTCCCGCCCCTTCGGTGTCGACGTGGCGAAAAGGGCCGCCCAGAAACGGCGGAAAGCCGAGCCCGAAGACGGCCCCGAGGTCGCCGTCGATGGGGGCACGGAGCACCCCGTCTTCCAGGCACCGCACGGCCTCGTTCACCATGACGAGGAGGAGGCGGTCCTGCACCGTCCCTGCGGGGGGCGTCGAGCGGACCGGGGCGTCGGCGTAGTGGTACACGGCCTCGTTCACGGCCTCCGGGTCCTTATCGTCCTGATCGTCGTCCGCGTCGTATTTGTAGAAGCCGAGGTCGGTTTTCTGGCCGAGCAGGTCGGCCTCCGCGATGCGGGACGCGGCGTCACTGATGTCGACGCGTTCGGCGGAGAGGGCGTCGCCCATGATGTTAGTGATCTTGGCCGCCACGTCTAGGCCCACGAGGTCGAACAGTTCGAATGGGCCCATCGGAAAGCCCGCGTCCTTCATCGCCTCGTCGACCGCCTCGATCTCAGCCCCGGCCTCGAAGAGCAGCAGGGCCTCGTTCATGTAAAGCGCCAGGATGCGGGTGGTGTAGAACCCCGGGCCGTCGTTCACGACGATCACCGTTTTGTCCTGGGCGAGGCCCGCGGCGTAGGCGGTGGCCAGGGCCGCGTCGGTCGTCTCCTCAGTCGTCACGATCTCCAGGAGAGGGATGTCCGGGACGGGGGAGAAGTAGTGCATGCCAAGCACGCGGGACGGGTCCTCGACGCCCTCGGCAATCTTCGTGATCGGAAGGGCAGACGTGTTGGAGGCCAAGACGGTGTCGTCCGCCACGACGCCCTCCACGTCCGAGAGCACCTGGTGCTTGATCGACAGGTCCTCCGGCACCGCCTCGATGACGAGGTCGCAGGACCCGATGGGGGCATAGTCCGCGGTGGGCACCACCCGCTCGGCGATCTGGTCACGCGTGAAGGCGTTGATGATGCCTTTCTCCGCCTGCTCGTTCAGGGCGGTCCAGACCGCCTTCTTGCCACTCGCCGCAAGGCCCAGCGACTGGTCCTTCAGCACCACGCCCGTGCCGTTCTCGGCCGTCACCTGCGCGATGCCACTGCCCATCAGGCCCGCGCCGAGCACGCCCACCGTGTCCACCGACCGTGCGTCGTCGGGCCTCGGGTTCGTCTCGGCCTGCCCCTTGGCGAAGAAGAGCGACACGAGCGCCTGCGACTCGGGGGTAAAGATGAGCTCCCCAAAGTGCTGACGCTCTGTGTCGAGACCGACCTTTAGGCCCTCCTCCATGCCGGTCCGCACGGCATCGATGATGCGGGGCGGGGCCGGGTAGTTGCCGCGCGTTCGGTCCTCGGTGCGGCTGGCCGCCTGCCGGTAGATGACGCGCCGGCTCACGGGATTGCCCTCTAACAACTGATCGCCCAGGGACTGCCCGTCGTGCTCGAGCTCCAGGTCGCCGCTCGCGAGTTGACGGGCGGCGCGTCGGGCCGCGCCGGGCACGCCGGGCGGGTGGATAAGGGCGTCGACGAGCCCGATCCGCTTCGCCTTCTCCGGATACGTATTCTTGCCCGTGAGCATGAGGGCGAGGGCCTGTTGCACCCCGATTAGGCGCGGCAGCAGCTGGGTCCCCCCCCCGCCCGGCAGCAGTCCCAGTTGCACCTCGGGGAGGGCCATCTTTGTGGCGTCGGCGGTGGAGGCAATGCGGTAGTCGCAGTTGAGCGCCATCTCCAGGCCGCCGCCCATCACCGGGCCGTGGAGCGCGGCTACGGTGGGCATCGAGAGGGCTCGTACCCGTTCGCCCAGGGCGTGGGCCTCCCGGCTCAGCCGACGGGCCTCCGCGGGAATCTCGAAGTCCTGCACCATCTCCAGGTCCGCCCCCACGATGAACGAGTCGGGCTTGCCGCTGGCGAAGACAAGCCCTATCAGGTCCGGGTGGGTCTCCACCACGTCTAGGGCGTCGGAGAACGCCTCCAGCGTGGCCCGGGAGATCTTGTTGACCGACGCGTCGGGGTCGTCGAGCTCAAGGGTCGCCACGCCGGTCTCATCGACCGTCAGAGTGAGCAGGTCCGTCGGTACGTCCAGCGTTGTGGGCATGGGGGTTGAGTGTTGAGCGTTGGGTGGAGAGGCGGCCCCCGAACAGGGTCGGAAACTACGAAAGACGCACTATTCGGC
Organism: uncultured Salinivenus sp.; assembly: GCA_964564875.1. Classification (GTDB taxonomy): domain Bacteria; phylum Bacteroidota; class Rhodothermia; order Rhodothermales; family Salinibacteraceae; genus Salinibacter. Next base: position 4,830 of record CAZMDV010000092.1, on the reverse strand, counting down.
CATCCGCTCGATGAGCATGGCGTGGCCCTGCCCGCCGGCGGCACAGGCGGACACGAGGGCCCACCGGCCGTCCTCGTCGTGGAGGCGGTTTACCGCGCTCATCACGAGGCGGGCGCCCGTGGCGCCGAAGGGGTGGCCCAACGAGAGCGACCCGCCGCGGGCGTTGAGCCGATCCATGCCGACCGCCCCGACCGGGGCGCTCCGGTTCAGGTGCTCCTCGGCGAACGTCTGAGAGCGAAGTGCTTCGAGCACGGCCAACACCTGCCCCGCAAATGCCTCGTGGAGCTCGATCACGTCGACATCGTCGAGCGTGAGCCCCGCCTCGTCGAGCACCTGCGGGATCGCGTAGGCCGGGCCCAGTAGCAGCTCCGTCTTTGGATCCTGCGCGACGTAGGTGTAGTTCCGCAGGGCGGCACGGGGCCCAAAGCCCTCGGCCTCCGCCACGTCCTTCGCCATGAGGAGCGTGGCCGAGGCGCCGTCGGTAAGGGCCGACGAGCCGCCGGCCGTGATGGTGCCGAAGGGCTTGACGAAGGCAGGAGGGAGGCTCTCGAGCTTCTCCATCGACGTGTCGTCCCGGATCACGTTGTCGGTCGTGATCGGCTCAAAGTCGGGGGGCACGGTGGCGGGGGCAAGCTCCTCGTCGAGCCGCCCGTCGTCGCGGGCCGCAGCGGCCCGCTGGTGGGAGCGGAGCGCGTACCCGTCCTGGTCCGCCCGCGAGATGCCGAACATGGCCGCCAGCCGGTCCGCGCTCTCGCCCATCACCTCCCCGGTCGAAAACTCCGAGATGGACGGCGATTCCGGCATCAGGTCGCCCGGACTCAGGCCGTCCAAGAGGTCGAGGTAGTCGCCCGGGCTCTTTGCCTTGCGCGCCTTGAAGAGCCGCTTCCGCACGGGTCGCTGCAGGCGGACGGGCGGGTCGCTCAGGGTTTCGGTGCCGCCCGCAGCCATGACGTCGACCTGCCCGGTCCGGATGAGATCAATCCCGCTGGTGACTGCCTGGTTGCTGGAGATGCAGGCCATCGTGACCGTGAAGGCGGGCACGCTGTTCGGAATGCCGGCGGCCAGGGCCGCCTCGCGCGCCACGTTGCTCGTGTTCGGGTCCTGGACGACGTTGCCCATCACGACCCGTTCGATCCGATCGGCGGGGAGGCCTGTGCGGGTCAGCAGGTGCCGAAGCACCATTCGGCCCATATCGTACGCCCTGAGGTCGGCGTAGCCGGTGCCGGAGCGCTGGAAGGGAAGCCGACAGCCATCGATGAAGACCGCTGTACGACCAGGAGGGGAAGCAGACATTTTAAGTCAAAACGGTAAGAGGAAGGCAGTCTCAGACACCAACGGTACGGGTTGCCATCTACAGATTAAGAATTCGGACCGTCGCGTTCAATCCCGCTTGCGGCACCGACCCCGGGCAAAGGAGCGAAGAAACCGGTCAAAGGCCGAATCTTCATCCCACCCCGAAAGGTTCCTGTCTGTAGCACTTTTCCGTGTCCACCTGCCACGAGCTGTTGCAACCTCCTGTATTCTACCTGTGAGTACCGACGATACCTCCACCCTCATTGGCCGCCAACCCGTTCTCGAAGCGCTGCAGCGGGACGACCTCGGCATCGAGAAGGTAATGCTCGACCAGGACGCGAGCGGCGAACGGATCGGCGCCATCCGGGCCGCCGCCGAGGAGCGGGGGGCGCCGGTCCAGTACGTCCCCGCCGCTCGCCTCCGCCACGAGGCCGACGGCGCGGCCCATCAGGGCGTCGTCGCCATCGCCGCCCCGATTCGCTACCGCGAGGTGGACGACATGCTGTCGGACATTGCCCCGACGTGGGACGCCGTCCAGACGAAAAAGCCCCTTCTGCTCGTCGTGGACCGAGTGACGGACCCGCGCAACTTTGGGGCCATCCTGCGGAGTGCCGTGGCGGCCGGGACGGACGGGGTCCTTGTTCCCACCCGAGAAATGGCTCCACTCAACGCGGCGGCGATCAAAGCGAGTGCGGGCACTGCCCCCCGCATTCCCATCGCGCGGAGCGACGATCTCGCGCAGGTTCTCACCCAACTCAAGGAGCGGGGATACGTCGTCTATGGGGCAGAGGGGACCGCCGAGACCTCCCTATGGGACGCCGACTGGGATCGCCCGGTGGCGGTGGTGCTGGGAAGCGAAGGAGAGGGGCTGGCATCAGACGTGGCGGACGCGTGCGACGAACTCGTGGCGATTCCGCTCCGTGGCCCGGTCGAATCGTTGAACGTGTCTGTGGCCGCGGGGCTGTTGCTCTTCGCGGCGGCCCGGTCCCGGTCGTAGGCGAGGAGCCCGCTCTCCGTGCCTGCCCTCCGGAGAAGCACTCGCTTCTCCTCGATTTCGTCCTCGGTCTTCGAAGAACCGAGACCCCAATTCAGACCTTCGGAGCGAGCGTCGGGAGGTACCTGTCTCCTGCATCTGTCCGGCCCTCGCCGCTCATCCAACACGTTGCAGGCCTTCCACACAGGGAAAGGCAAGATGATCGGCGCGTCTCAAACGCTCCGCTGACGCTGCGTCACGAGCCCGGTCTCGACTCGACAAAGCGGCGGCGCCAGGATGCTTGGACGGAGCGGAGACCCGTGCCGACCGAGAGTGTCGATCGCAGAAACGGGGGACACGGGGAGGCCGAGCGCAGACTCCTGCTTGCACCGTGCGCGGAACAGCTCGCTGCCCACGTTATCCTGGGCCTGGGGTCGGTCAGCGCGCCTAAAGGGGCAGCCTCAAACAACGGAGGCGGGCATCAGGTAATTCCTGGCCAGCGAGTTGTAGGCGTCCACCTGTTCGTCGACCCAGGAGGGAGGGAGGTCCCGCTCCTCCGCCATCAGTTCGGCGACCGTCGGGGCGATGTCGATGCTCGCCTCCGCGTCCAGCAACAAGCACCGGGTCCGGCGCGCGAGGACGTCCTCGACGGTGCGGGCCATCTCGTGCCGGGCGCCCCAGACGACCTGTGCGCCGCGGATGGGGAGGCGCTCGTCGAGGGGATCGCGCAGTTCGGGCCGTTCCTCCATCAGCTCCCGGAGCGGAACCGCGTCGGAGCCGTAGGCCCCAAGGTCGCCAAACTTTTCGGGGTGCTGGTGCCATCCGTGAATGTTCAGGTGGCGGGTGGAGGAGGGGCGGTGTTCTAGTTCGGCACTCAGGATGGACTCGTCAATCGTGTCCTCGGCCATCTTTCGGTAGGTTGTCCACTTGCCCCCAGAGATGGTCACCAGGCCGCTGTCGGACACGTTCAGCTGATGCTCCCGCGAGATCTCCGACGTGTCGCCGTTGCTGCTAGAGGGCGGGGCCACCAGCGGGCGGATGCCGGCATAGATGCTCAAGACGTCCTCGGGGCCGGGGTCGCCCACGAGGTATCGCTGAGCGTGCTCGATGAGAAACTTCAGCTCGTCGTGGCCGGGCTGAGGTTCGAGACGTACCTCGTCGACCTCCGCCTCGGTGGTCCCCACGACGACGCGATCGTTCCAGGGAATGGCAAAGAGCACACGCCCGTCGTCCGTCTTCGGGATCATGATGGCACTGTCGCCCGGCAAGAACGACTTGTCCAGGACGATATGCGTGCCGCGGCTGGGGCGCAGGGTAGTGGGCGCGTCCGGATCGTCCATCTGCCGGATCGTGTCCGTGAAGATCCCTGTGGCGTTGATGACCGATCGGGCCTCGATCTCGAACTCGGTCCCGGTTTCCTGGCACTCAGCCACGACCCCATCCACCACGCCGTTCGTCTTTGTCAGGTCCGTCACCTTCATGTAATTAAGCACCACACCACCCTGCTCTACGGCCGTCTGCGCCATGTTGACCGCCAAGCGGGTGTCGTCGAACTGGCCGTCGTAGTACAGCACCCCGCCGCGCAGGCCCTCCGGGTTGATGGTGGGGACGTGGTTCAGCGTCTCCTCCCGGTTGAGATGCTCGGAGCGGCCCAGATTCTGCCGTCCGGCCAGGAGGTCGTACACCTTCATCCCGATGCCATAGTAGGGCCCTTCCCACCACTTATAGCTGGGCACCACGAACGAGAGGCTCCGAACCAGGTGGGGGGCGTTCTCTCGCAGAATGCTGCGCTCGTCCAGCGCCTCGACCACCAGAGAGATGTTGCCCTGCTCCAGGTACCGCACCCCGCCGTGGACCAGCTTCGTGGAGCGGCTGGAGGTGGCCTTCGCAAAGTCGTGCATTTCCAGCAGGAGCGTATCGTACCCACGAGCGGCCGCTTCGACGGCGCACCCGAGTCCGGTCGCCCCGCCGCCGATGATGACGAAGTCCCACGGTTCTTGGCGAGCGTTGAGTGTCTGGATGCCCTTACTGCGCTTCATAGATCCAGGAGAGATTGAGAGCAACGAAGAGAACGGTCAATCGAACTCACGTTGCGACTCACGTGCCTCCCCGGGAGGGAGCACTACCGGAAGGCCGCACGCGAATGCGTTCAGTCACGTTCAGCAATGTGGAATGCGGCCCAGCAACGTGATGGACCGCGGGATGCTCGGTCAAGACGGACGGACGCTCGTTCGAAGACGGACGACGGGACCGTGGGCCAGACCAGTGACGAACGGTAGCGTGAAAAACCAGACCAGGAGGGAGGAAATGATGAGAATCGTGACTGTGGTGTGCCGATTGGCGCGTGCAACTTCATCTGAACGGGATCGGTGGCGGAAGTCTCCATCCACAGAGCGCCTGCTTCGGTTACGCCCGAGAACTGAGACGGATGGCTGGCTTCTACCAGCCCCAGCCAGGCGGCCAGCGTTTTCAAAAAAAGGCGCTGGGGCCACTCCCAGTCGTGGAGCGGCCCCAGGCCAAAGGGAGCAGTGCTCGTCCCAGAAATCCTACTCACGTTAGAAGTT
>CAZMDV010000091.1:0-8871 GCA_964564875.1 uncultured Salinivenus sp. | reverse complement strand
CTGTATCCGTCACCTTCATCCGTCCCCTCATCGCGGCGAGGGTGTCTACGGCGTCTTCGTCGAGCATGGACTGGGTGAGGGAAATATCGTAGGTCCAAGTGTCCCCCTGGTCCAAGACGGCGGGGGAGACGTGCTCGGAGGAGGATCCTGGTCCCGAATCGCAGGCGAAGAGAAGCGCGGCGAGCAGTCCCAGAGAGGCAGCTCGGAGATGTGGAAGATAAGTCATGCCAGAAGTGCCGTGATTCGAGCCGACTTTTTTCTACTGTAAAATTCAAACCCAAGAGATGTTTTGGATGTGTTCACAGGTTGACAATGTCGCTCGAGGAGGAGGATCTTTTATTTCCGTTGTTGCAAAACAAGGACCAACCTCTTGCAGCAGCATGCGGGTCATCACAGGTTCGTGTTCGGGGATAGGGGGATCGTAGCAGGATTGGAGCGAGCGGCGATAGTCCCGCCCCCGGCCCATTTCCCACTCGAAATTCGTCGATTGCCCTCGACAGGCAGGGACGCGCGTTGCTATCCTAAGGGTGTCGATTTCGCCTCTCACAGTCACCCGTCTGCCCTATGTCTGTACAGCACACCGCCGTCGTCGGGGCCGGGACGATGGGCAACGGCATCGCCCACGTCTTCGCCCTGCACGGCTACGACGTTACTCTGATCGACCTCGACGAAGACCTCCTTGAGGACGCCCACACCACGATCGAGAGCAATCTGACCCGCCAAGTAGAGAAGGACGCGATTCAGGCGGAAGCGAAGACGGCCGCGCTCGACCGGCTCACCCTCACCCCAGAGACGGGCGAAGGCGTCCAGTCCGCCGACCTCGTCGTCGAGGCCGTGCCGGAAGAGCAGCCCCTCAAGGCCGACGTATTCGGCACGCTCGACGAGTATGCGCCCAACGAGACCCTCCTTGCCTCCAACACGTCGTCCATCTCCATCACCTGGATTGCCGCCCAAACCGAGCGGCCCGAGCAGGTTATCGGCATGCACTTCTTTAATCCCGTCCCCGTCATGACCCTCGTCGAGGTGGTGCGCGGCCAGCGCACGAGCGACACGACCTTCGAGACAGTCTCGGGCGTGGCGGAGGACCTCGACAAGAATCCGGTGGCGGTGGAGGACTATCCCGGATTCGTGTCGAACCGCGTCCTCATGCCCATGATCAACGAAGCCATCTTCTGCGTGATGCAAGGCGTGGCCGAGCCCGAGGACATCGACACGGTTATGGAGCTCGGCATGAACCACCCAATGGGACCGCTCACGCTGGCGGACTTTATCGGCTTAGACGTGTGCCTTCACATCCTCGAGGTTCTGCACAACGAGCTGGGCGACGACAAGTACCGCCCCTGTCCGCTCTTGCGCCGCAAGGTGACCGCCGGGCAGCTCGGGCGGAAGACGGGAGAGGGATTTTTTGAGTACGACTGATTGGGGAGGTTGAAGGAGACGCCGGCAGGATCCGCTCTCTCGTATCGAGTATTTCGTATTGCGTGTCTCAATGTTGGAAGCGTCCTACGAAATACGCCCTACGCAGTACCTCCTCATTCCTGCAGAGCCGTCCTCAAAATTGTGCGGTTCCGGATAAAGAAGGAGGTCGCCGTTCCAACACTCACTCATCGTGCTCCTCATAGGCGGCGATGATGTCCTGGACGAGGCGGTGGCGGGCCACGTCCTCCCGCTCCAGGTAGATGAACTCGATCCCGTCGATGCCCTTGAGGATGTGCTGGACCTGAATAAGGCCGCTCGCGTCCCGGTCCTGGAGGTCTGTCTGCGTGATGTCGCCGGTCACGATGGCTTGGCTTTGCGGGCCGAGCCGCGTCAGAAACATCTTCATCTGCCCCGTGGTGGCGTTCTGCGCCTCGTCGAGGATGACGAAGGAAGATTTGAGGGTGCGGCCCCGCATGTACGCCAGGGGCACCACCTCCACGCGGTCCTGTTCCAAGGACTCGGCCAGCTCGTCGCGCGGCATCATTTCGCCGAGAGCGTCGTATAGGGGACGGAGGTAGGGCGCTACCTTCTCGTAGAAGTCGCCCGGGAGGAAGCCGAGCTCCTCGCCCGCCTCCACGGCAGGGCGGGAGAGCACGATCTTATCAACTTCGTGGTTGTTCAGCGCCGCCACGGCCAGCGCCACGGCGACGTACGTCTTTCCGGTACCGGCCGGCCCGATGGTAAAGACCACGTCGTTGGTCGCGGCGCACTGGACGAGACGCTCCTGATTTGGGGAGCGAGGCTTTATCACCTCGCCCTCGGGCGTAGAGAGAATGGCGTCCCGCCGCCCGGTCTCCGCCGCGGGAGAGGCAGAGGCATCCTCCGAGTCAAACAGCGCGAGGATCGTCTCCACGTCCTCTTCCGTCAGGTGGTCGTTGCGGTCGAGGAGGGTCAGCATTTCGTTAAAGACGCGCTCGACCTTGTGGAGGGTGTCCTCCTCGCCTTCAAGGTACACTTCGGTACCTCGGGCTGTGATGTGGGTGTCCGGAAAGGCATCCTCGATCTTCCGGAGGTAGACGTCGTTAAAGCCGAACAGCAGCAACGGATCAGCGCCTTCGATGCTCAGTTTTTTCTCGGGCAAAGGGGAGGTAGGGTTCTGTGAACGATGAAAACGCGAGGGCGAGGTCTAAAACGGCGATCACATTCGTACGCGCAAACTGTACTGATCGTGCCGGAGATCTGAGGACGGTCGCAACTCCCTCTGATTATGACGGATCGGCAGAGAATTTCGTTTACCAAGATGCACGGGACGGGGAATGATTTTGTTGTTTTCGATAACCGGGCCTACCGGCTTTCAGACGCCGCGCTGTCGGCCTGCGCGGCCGAGTGGTGCCCCCGGCGCTACGGGGTCGGGGCGGACGGGCTTCTGGCGCTCGACGATCCCCGGACCCCAGCGGCAGACTACCGGATGCACTACGTAAATGCCGACGGCTCACGCGCCACGATGTGCGGCAACGGGGCCCGCTGCCTGTTTCGATTCGCCCGGCAGACGGGCTTCGAGAGGACCGAGCTCACCTTCGACACCGACGCGGGGCCCTACCGGGCGACGAGCACAGACGACGAGCGGAGCCTCGTCCGGCTCTTCGTTCCGGAGGCCACGGACGTTCAGTCCGGGGTGGCTCTCGACCGGGCCGTGCCTGACGCCGTCAACGCGCTCCACTACGCACACGCCGGCACAGAGCACCTGGTTGCCCTGGTGGACGACGTGAGCGACGTTCCGGTCCGGGACTGGGGACAACGGCTCCGTCACGACCCGAGCATCGCCCCGACGGGGGCCAACGTGAATTTCGCCGAGGTGGGCGAGGCGGGGGTTGTGCGCCTCCGCACCTACGAGAAAGGCGTCGAGGCCGAAACGCTCTCGTGTGGCACCGGCGTCCTGGCCACAGCAGTGATCGTGGAGCATCTCGGCGGCGCCGACGGGAGCGGGGCCATTCAAGTGCACACGAAAGGGGGGAAGCTTCAGGTGGGGACGACGAACGACGATGAGGAAGCGGAGCGATACCTCGAAGGCCCAGCCGTTCCGGTATTTCGGGGAACAGTACAACGGCCGGATGCCGATGGGCGGTAGGGGACAAGAGGGATGACTGTTCAGAGACTTCGGCCTCCGAACGGCACGCTCCTTACCAGACCTGCCGGCCGCGGAGAGGACCGACGCTGCCGCACGCTACCGTAGCTGCGTGCGGTTGTCCTCGATGGTCGCATCCTCCTTGAGCGCCGCAATCCACTCCGACGAGACCTCCTTGCGACGCTTCTTGAGGAGCGTTTCGCGGATTTCCCTGCGCTTCTGGTCGGTGAGCGGCGGGGGCGTGTTCATCTGGGTAACCTGCACGACGAAGGCGGCGTTCTTGCCCTCGACGATCCCCGAGGTTTCCCCTTCGTCGAGGCCGAACACCGTGCCGGCAAATTTCGGCTCACGTCCAATTCCGGGCGCGGAGTTGGTGGAGAAGGTCACGTCCGACTGCGTGCGAATCTGGGCATCGAGGACTGTCGGGAGGGCCTCAAAGCCGTTCTGGGCGAGGGCCCGTTCCATGCGCCGCACCTGAACTGTACGTTTCTTCTGGAGCGCAACCTTCGGACGAATCTGCGACTTTACCTCGCTGAAGGAGCGATACCCTTCCGGTGTCACCTCCGTCACCCGAGCCACGACGAACTTGTCGCTCAGCTCAATCACGTCGCTCATGTCTCCGATCGATGCCCCTTCAGTGAACTGCGCCAGGGCCGGGCTCTGGCCGATGCCAGGAATCGAGGATTGGTCGGTCTCCACCTGCACCTCCTGCACGGAGAGGTCGAGACGCTGAGCCTCTTCGCTGAAGTTTCCACTCTCTTCCGCAAAGTAGGCCAGGTCGCCGAGCTGGCTCTTCTTGTCTGACAGAGTGGACTGACTCGGGGTGAGGTTGTATGCAAGATCGGCCACCTGAACAGCTTGGGGCGCGCGGGCCTCCACCCGAATCAGATGATAACCAAACTCCGAGCGAATGGGCCCGACAAGGGCGCCGGGCTCCGCCTTAAAGACGGCATCCCCGAACGCGTCAACCATACTTCCCTGGGCAAACCAACCGAGGTCCCCGCCCTCAGAGGCCGATCGATCATCGGAGTACTGCTGGGCCATCTCGGCGAAGGAGGCGGCCCCCGATTCGATCGAGTCGCGAAGGGCCTGCAGCTGACCCATCTTCTCCGGATCGGCCTGATCGGTTTTCAGCAGGATGTGTCGGGCGTGAGCATATTCGGTGTCGGCGGGACGCGTGTCCCGGATCTTGAGGAGGTGGGCCTGGCCATTCCCAAACACAGGGCCGACAACCCGGCCCGGTTTCGGGTTCGCGTACACCGAGTCGGCCATCGCTTCGTTCATCTGGTCCGGCGTCTGGTACTCGCTCGAAAAGTCGCTGTCCGAGGCATTGTTGACCAGGAAGAGGGAGTCGTTCTCCGTGGTCGCGAAGTCCTCGCGGAGATTGCGGAGGTCGCTCGCAATTGCGGCGGAGTCTTCAGCGGTGGCTTCCTTGGTGGTGGTTGCGTACTGGAGCGTGACGGTCTTTTCGCGCTTGAAGTCCTCCTTGTTGTTCTCGTAGTAGCTGCGAAGATCTGATTCCGTAACCGAGATCGAGTCGTCTGGGACCTGTGCGTAGCGGAGGGACACGTAGCGGACTGAGGCCGAGCTGTTTTGGCGACGGTGGTAGGCCTTGATGTCCTGCTCCGAGATCTGGATGGTCGCCTGAACGAGCGAGTTTATCTTCTGCTGCCGCCGCTGGCGTCGCAGGACCTGTTCGAGCTTCAACCACTGCTGCTTCCGCTCCGAGTCCTGCGCCAAGTTTTGGAGCAGCCGGTAGTTGATTTGACCGGTCGAGTCCGAAAACTGCCGTCGGATGATGGGGTGGGGATTCTCTCCGAACACCATGTCCTCAATCTCGGAGTCGGTAACCGAGATGCCCAGGCGGTCCATCTCCTGTTCGAGCAGCTTCTGGTTGACGACTTGGTCGTACGCCCGATCGCGCAGGCGGTCCTGCATCGTGGGGTTCAACTCGCCCCCGAGTTGCTGCCGAAACCGTTTGCGCTGACGCTCCAGGATCCGTTGGTACTCCTGGTGCTGAATGGGAGCCCCATTCACCGTGGCAACATTCCGCTCCGTCTGGTTCATCGCCGAGAACACGTCGGAGTCCTGCAGGGTCCAGATGACGCCGAACGCGAACACGAGGATCCAAAGAATCACCCCGGTGTTCCGCCGGAGCTTGTTCATCACGCCCATGAAGACGAAAAGAGATTGGTGAACGGGGAAGCGTAGCGCAAAAGACCGCCAGCGGCGGATAGACTCTTCTACTGTACCCTCTGTCTCGAAGAATTGTTCGCACTTGATACAGGCTTGCAAGCGCTCCCCCCAATGTGACCGAGGAGAATCGAAGGGGCACACGGACGAGGATTATCCGTTTCCTCTGTTGAACCGTTGAAGCATCACTGTCACCTGCATGTATTTTTGTCTTGAGCGGCCGCCGGAGGGACGACCCGCGAATTGTGAGACCTGACTGAAAGAGCCTATTTCCCTCCGCCATGCGCCTTCACGTTTCACAGACGGCGTTTGCGTGCCCTGTGAGCGAGTACGGCCCGATGGACCCCACACCACAAGCCCTGCCATGCGGATTGCCCGGCGCTCCTCATTGATGACCACAGGCCTCCTCGCCCTCATTATTGGGGGCGGCGTGGCCCTTATCGGGCACGAGACGACCTCAATCGGGCCGGTGCTCGGTCTCGTCCCGGTACTGTTGATCCTTCTGATCGGCTTTCGGCGGCCCTGGCGCCGATGGAGGCTGGCCCAGCAAGAGCTGTCGGCGGACAAACGCCGCTGGCTCCGGGCGCACGTGCCGCTCTACTGCGCCCTAGACGACACCGGCCGGGCCCGCTTTGAGCGCGATGTCCAGTTCGTCCTCGACGAATATTCCTTCGAGGGTGTTCGGGACGTCACGCCGACGGACATCTTGCGCCTCAGTGTTGCGACGGGCGTCGCGGTACTCCTGCACGGACGGCCGTCCTGGGAGCTTCCCGGGAGTCGCTCGGTCCTCTTCTACCCCGAGCGGTTCGACGAGACGTACCACGAGAACGTGATGGCAAGCTACGACGGCATGGCCCACCAGCAAGGGCCGATGATTTTCACCGTGGCGGCCGTGCGGCAGAGCTGGGGCGACCCGGGAAACGGAAACAACGTGGTGCTCCACGAGCTGGCCCATCAGTTCGATTACGACAACGAGGGGGCGGACGGGGTGCCTTCTCTCGTCGATCCGGTGTCAACCCCGGACTGGCAATCCCTCGTGCGGGAAGAAATGCGGCGAGTCGAACGCGGACGCTCCCTGCTTCGCCCGTACGCCGCCGAGGCCCCGTCTGAGTTTTTCGCCGTCGCCGTCGAGCATTTCTTCGAGCAGCCCGAGGCCATGGCCCGCCATCACGAGGAGCTGTTTCGGGCCCTGGCGTCATTTTTTCGTCTGGATCCGCGCACCGGCACCGTGCTCAGTTCGGCGGCGGCCCTCGACACGGCGGGAGCGGAGGGTCCGACCACTACGTGACCGGGCCGGTGGCATCGACTTGAATAGTGCGGTACTTGCCCGCGGCAAGCGCCTTTTCGATGAGCCCGAAGGTTCGGTCGATGTCCTCGCGGGTATTCCAGACGAACGGAGCCATGCGCACGACCTGGCCCCGTCGGCTGTCGGTGTAGACGTCGTGTCGTTTAAGGTGTGCCGTGAGGCGTTCGGCGTCGGGCACCTCGAGGAGGACCATGGCGCTTCGTTCCTCGAGGGATCGGGGGGAGCGAAGCGGCACGTCGAGCGTGTCGGCGTGCTCGATGGCCCGGTCGGTGAGGGTGAATGAGTGGTCGCGCACGGCGTCGAGCCCGAGATCGAGCAAAATGCGGACGCCCTCGACCGCGTGGTACATGGGCGCCACGGCGGTCGTCCCGCCCAGAAACCGGCGGCGGACATCGGGATGCGGCTCGGGGTCGGGGTGAAACTCGAACGGCGCCGCGTCCCCGAACCATCCCGTGAGCCGCGGGGTCAGGTCCAGCCCGTCCCGGAGATAAAGGAAGGCGTTGCCCGAGGAGCCGGAGGCCTCCTTCAGGAGGCCGCCGACATAAAGGTCGCACTCCAAGTCGACGACGTCGATGGGACGGGTGGAAGCGGCGTGGTAGCCGTCCAGCAGCAAGAGTCCATCATGGGCGTGCACGCGCTCGGCAACCTCCCGGACAAATGACGCTGGCAGCCGAGCCCCGGTCGTGAATCCCACATGGCTGAGGGCCACCAAGGCGGTCTCAGGACCGATGGCGTCGAGGAACGCCGCCTGGTCGACACGATGAGCCTTCGTCGGCGCCACCACTCGGGGAGCAAGGTCGCGGAGGTGACTCCACTGCTTTACGCTGTGCAGGACGGAAGGAAAAGCGGTCTCTGAGACGACCACCTCGGAGCCGCGGGCAGCAAGCTCGGGACTCGACAGGAGGCACTGAATGGTCCAGTGCACGCTGGGTTGAAGAATGCAGGTCCCGGTGTCGGCGCCCAGCAAAGGGGCAATGAAATGGTCTCCAAGGTAGGTCGGAAGGGTCCACCACCCAACCGTTTCTCCGCTTTCGGGGCGCCAGTGGTTGGGCACCTCATTCCAAGCGTCCACCCCGAACCGGCGCCAGTCTTCGGTGAAGTGCTCCATCATGACCGGAACCCGCTCGGGCTGGAGGCCATGGGTGAAGGCGCGGAGCTCTACAGCCTCGGGGGGATCCGGGAATCGGTAAGCAGAGGGTGCGGGAGGGGTGGACATGCCGGGGTGGAGAACAAGGAGAGGGGGCTAAACGCAAAAAGCTCCTTCCGCACAGGGCGAGAGGAGCTTTGTTGCGGGGTGGAAGAGAGTGTTATGCCTCCTCAGGCACCACGTGGACGTACTTCCGATCGCCTCCACTTCGGGAAAACTTCACGACCCCGTGCTCTTTTGCGAAGAGTGTGTCGTCGCTGCCGCGGCCCACATTATGGCCGGGATGGAATTTCGTGCCGCGCTGGCGAACAATAATGCTTCCCGAGTGCACGTGCTCGCCACCGTACGCCTTTACGCCGAGATAACTGGGATTGGAGTCGCGCGTGTTCTCCGTCGACCCCATGGCTTTCTTGTGAGCCATAACGACCTCGCAGGGTTTGATTCGCAAATCAGTGCAACAGGACACGTGTGATCACGCGTCGTCGGACTCTGGCTCCTCTGTCGCCTCCGACATAGGAGCTTCCTCAATATCCTCCGCCGACCCGGAGGCTTCTTCCTCCTCGGCGGGTGTGGCCTCCTCACCCGTCACCGATTCGCCGGCCGTCTCCTCCTCCGGAACGCCCTCCTCGGCGGCCTCGGACGATTCGGACGCACCGTTCACATTCAGCGATTCGATCTGAA
>CAZMDV010000090.1:0-8911 GCA_964564875.1 uncultured Salinivenus sp. | reverse complement strand
TACCCCACGCGGATGGAGTTTTTCTCCACGCCGGAGCTGCTGGAGATCGGCGGCCATCCGTTTCCCACCCGCGACTACAAGCCACGCCGCGAGGAGGCGCTCGACTACTACCGTCGCGTGGCAACGGCCGAGGACCTGAACCTGCGTCTCTACGAACCGGTGACGGACCTGCGGGGCCACGACGGCCACTTCACGGTGGCCACCGACGAGACCACCTACGAGGCCCGAAAAGTGGTGGTGGCCACCGGCTTCTACGACGTTCCCAACCGCATGGACGTGCCTGGGGAAGACCTCGACAAGGTGGTGCACTACTTCAAGGAGCCCTACCCCTACGCCCTGACGGACGTGGCCGTCGTGGGTGGGGCCAACTCGGCGGTGAAAGCAGCGTTGCACTGCTACCGCCACGAGGCGAACGTGACGATGATCGTGCGCGAGCCTGAGCTCGACGACGGCGTAAAGTACTGGCTCCGGCCCGACGTGGAAAACCGGATCGAGGAAGGCTCCATCGACGCCCACTTCAATACCACCGTCTCAGCCATCGAGCCGGATACGCTCCACCTCGACACCCCCGACGGTCCGGAGCGCATCGACAACGACTTCGTGCTCGCGATGACGGGCTACCGGCCCAACTACGACTTCCTGGAGCGGCTCGGCATTGCCATTCGCAACGACGAGGCCCGCACGCCGGTCCACGACGAAGAGGGCGAAACCTTCGAGACGAACCGCGACGGGCTGTACCTCGCCGGCACCATCTGCGGCGGGTGCGACACGAGCCGCTGGTTCATCGAAAACGGCCGCTTCCACGCCGAGAAGATCATGGATCACATCTCCTCAACGCTTGAATCCACGCCCGCGGTGGCATGACGCGCGATTCGCGATGCGTGAGAAGTAAGGCGTAAAGCGTGATGCGTGAAACGTGATGCGCAAAGCGTGATGCGTAAAACACGGCCCAACTGTCGGAGCCGTCCTCACGTTTCACTCTTCACGCATCACTCGCCCTTTCTCCTACACTCTCCACCCCCCCCGCGCTCCCGCGCTCAGTCGTCATTCACCTTGAACTGGCGGAGCGTCCGGACGGCTCGCGGATCGTCGGAGAGCGAAATGGCCGCCTCGATGATGTGGTGGAGCTGGTCGTCGCTAAGGGGCTGGTCGATCGCGTTCACGTCGTAGGCAATGCCGAGGTCGGGAAAGTCGCGGTGGCTCGACTGGAGGTTGCTGGCCCCGGCCTCGTAGATGCTATCGTCGATTGCCTTCTTCGTCCCGCGCACGTCGCTGTGCACCACGGCCAACACCCAGTGAGGCGGCTCGGCATTGACCCCAATCGTGTGGCCCTGCCCGAAGACCGTATCGCGCACCGTTCCCCGCTCGTTCAGGAGCTGGGTGGAGGTGGACATGCGCGAAGCGATGCGGGGCTGAGCCTCCTGCGTAGCGGCGCCAATGTGGGGCGTGGTGAAGACGTTGGTCATGTCGGCATAGGGATTGGTCCAGTCCTCGTCGGCACTGCCCGGCTCCTCGGGAAACACGTCGACGGCGGCCGCCCGCACGTGGGCCTCATCAATGGCTCGCTTCAGGTCGGCCGGGTCGTACAGGAACCCGCGGGCGGCGTTGATGAAGGCCCGGGGGCTGTTGTCCGGCCGGTCTGCCCCGAGCTGCCGGAAGTGGTCATAGTCCAGCAATCCCTCATTGGACTGCCCCTGCGGATCCTCCGCGGAGACGTGGACCGTTACGAAGTCGCCCTTCCGGAACGCCTCCGCCATGCTGGAGCAGGAGGTCCAGCCCAGCGTCGTGCCCACCTCCCGGGCTACGTCCGACTCGTCGTAGAAGCAAATGTCCATCCCGAAGGCGTCGGCCAACCGAGCCAACTGCTTGCCGATATTGCCCAGTCCAATGATGGAGAGCGTCTTCTCCATCAGCTCGTAACGGCGCGTGCTGTCCTTCGTCCACCGGTGTCGGCGCCCCGACTCGTTGGCCGTGTAGAGCCGGCGGGCCAGCACAATCATCTCCCCGATCACCATCTCGACCACCGAGCGGCCGTTGCTCACTGGGTCGTTGAGCACCAGTACGCCCTCCTTCGCACAGGCCGGCTTGTCCACCGTGTCGTCGCCGATGCAGCACAACATCACGGCGGCCAGGTTGTCCGACGCCTGCACCACGCGCTCGTCGACGACGAACTTGCTACGCTTGTAGAGCAGGTCGTGCTGCCCGTCGCGCAGGCGCTCCACCATCGCCGTCTGGTCGTAGCACTCGGGCTTGGGCACCCGATCGGGCTCGATGCCCTGCTCGCGCAGGTAGTCGTCGAGGCTTGGGTCGGGCTCTTCCAGAATGAGCGCCTTCTCGAAATGATTATTCAGAAACCGAGTCTGCGGATGCTCCATGATGGGGGAGTTGGAGTGACGAAAAACCAGGGAAGCGATCTGAACCGACCAATTAGACGAGGAGGCGTCTCAATTGTCAGGACCCGTCCGTAAAAAACGGGCCAAGTTTTCCCCGTCAGCGGTGCTGGAAGGGCGTCCGGGAGGTGAATCACCAAGCCTTGCAAAAGAAAAAACCGTCGTGCCGGGTGGCACGACGGCTTCGGGTGAGTCAAATGAGCTCCGTATACGAGAAGCAGAACAACGGCGGTCAGCGGTGCGTCGTCCGCCGTCCGTTACAGCACGTCGCCAATCGTCTGGCCGATGAGGGCCGGGTTCTTGACCACGGTGGCCCCTGCTTCCTCGAGGGCCTGAAACTTGGCCTCGGCCGTGCCGGACCCGCCCGACACGATGGCACCGGCGTGGCCCATGCGGCGTCCTGGTGGGGCCGTGCGGCCCGCGATGAAGCCGAAGACCGGCGTGCTCATGTGATCCTGGATGTACGCGGCGGCCTCCTGTTCGGCTGAGCCCCCGATCTCCCCGATCAGGACGACGCCCTCCGTCTGCGGGTCGTCTTCGAACAGCTTGAGCGCGTCGATGAAGCGGGTGCCGACGATGGGGTCGCCCCCAATGCCGACGGCTGTGCTCTGGCCGAAGCCGGCGCGCGTAATCTGGTCGACGGCCTCGTACGTGAGGGTGCCCGACCGCGAGATGAGGCCGATGGCGCCCGGCTCGAAGATCATGGCGGGCATGATGCCGACCTTCGTCTCGCCCGGCGTGATGGCGCCGGGACAGTTCGGCCCGATGAGGTGTGCCCCTTTCTTCTTGACGAAGTGGTAGGTGGGCTTCATGTCGGCCACCGGAATGTTCTCCGTAATGCAGATGATCACCTCGATCCCGGCGTCGGCGGCTTCCTGGATGGCGTCGGCCGCGAAGGGAGGCGGTACGAAAATGATAGACGTGTTGGCGCCCTCGCGCTCCACCGCCTCGGCGACGGTGTCGTAGACGGGGCGGTCCAGGTGGGTCTGCCCCCCCTTGCCGGGCGTCACGCCGGCCACCACGTCGGTGCCGTAGTCGAGCATCTGCTCGGCGTGGAAGGTGCCCTCCGAGCCGGTAAAGCCCTGCACCACCACGCGCGTGTCGTCGTCGACGAGAATACTCATGCCTCTGAGAGTTTGGAGTGGGGAATTCGGAGTGGGGAATGGAGGCGCCGGAGTGTCGAGCGGAAACTCCAGTGTATAGGCTAATGGCCGACGCCAGAAAGCACCAGGAAAGAGGACGAAAAACAATCCAAAACCGGAGCGTGAAACGTGAAGAGCGATGCGTGAGACTGGAATCACGCCTCACGTTTCACGCCTCATTTCATAATCGCCTCCCCAATCCGTAGAAGGAGTGCTTCGTCGAAGTGGGGGCCGAGGAGCTGCAAGCCCACGGGGAGGCCCGGCGTGTCGGGGTGCTCGCCGATGGGCACCGTGAGGCCGGGGAGGCCCGCCAGGTTGGCGGTGACGGTGTAGATGTCGTTCAGATACATTTCGAGCGGGTCGTCCGTCTTTTCGCCGAGCTGGAAGGGGGGGGTGGGCGTGGTGGGCGTGACGAGGGCGTCGACCTCCTCGAAGGCGCGGTCGAAGTCATGGCGGATGAGGGTACGGACGCGCTGGGCCTTCTGGTAGTACTTGTCATAGTAGCCGGCCGAGAGGGCGTAGGTACCGAGCATGATGCGGCGCTTCACCTCGGTGCCGAAGCCCTCGGTGCGGGTGCGGGTGTAGAGGGCGTCGAGGGTGCTCTGCTCGTCGTCGAGCTGCGCTTCGAGCTCGGCCACGCGCTCCTCGTCGCCCTGCGTGCGGGCGGTGGCGAGCTCGTCTTCCAGTTCCTCGCGCCGCTCGCGGAGGGCCTGTTTCGTCTCTTGCAGGTCGGCCCGATAGCCGTAGCGGATGCCGTCGTAGCGGGCGAGGTTGCTAGAGGCCTCGGCGGTGGCGACCAGGTAGTAGGTGGCGATGCCATACTCGGTGTGGGGAAGCGAGACCTCCGTGACGGTCGCCCCGGCCTCTTCCAGCTGATCGACCTGCCCGTGCACCATGCGCCGGATGTCGTCGTCGAGCCCCTCGGCAAAGTACTCCGAGGGGAGCCCGAGGCGGAGTCCGTCCACCCCGTCGCCGAGGGCGTCGGTGTAGTCGGGCACCTCGACCGGCGCGCTGGTCGAATCGCGCTCGTCCTCGCCGGCAATCACGTTGAGCAGCGTCGCGGCGTCCTCCACGTTGCGCGTCAGCGGCCCAATGACGTCGAGCGACGAGGCAAACGCCACGAGGCCAGAGCGGCTCACGCGGCCGTAGGTGGGCTTGAGCCCGACCGTGCCGCAGAACGCGGCGGGCTGGCGCACCGAGCCTCCCGTGTCGCTCCCCAGCGCGGCGTGACACATGCCCGCGGCCACTGCCGCCGCCGAGCCGCCCGACGACCCGCCCGGCACGTAGTCGGTGTCGTGCGGATTGCGCGCCGGGCCGAAGTGGGAGGTCTCGTTCGACGAGCCCATCGCGAACTCGTCGCAGTTCGTCTTGCCGATGAAGATGGCCCCGGCGTCGCGCAGGCGGTCGATGGCCGTCGCGTCGTAGAGCGAGGAGAAGTCCTCCAGCATCTTCGACCCGCAGGTGACCGGGTAGCCGCGGATACAGATGTTGTCTTTGACCGCCAGGACGAGGCCCGCCAAGGGCCGCGGGTTGCCCCGCTCGCGCTGGCTATCGAGGTAGCGGGCGTGGTTGAGGGCGCCGTCCCGGTCGACGGTCGTGAAGGCGTTGATCTCATCGTCGCGCTCGTCGATGCGGTCCAGAAATGAAGAGACGAGGGCTTCGCAGGTGGTTTCGCCAGCGTCAAGCGCGCGGCGAGCGTCGGCGAACGTCGGGTACTCCATGCGTGGCGATCAGCTTTACAGAGATGGGGAGCACAGCGCGGGACGACAACAATAGCCTTCAACGGATGGCCGACCCCCCGAGACACGATGCGGGGGCCGCTAGGACGCCTCCTTCTGGTTCGGACCCGTCGATTCAGAAGACTCCGTCGAGGTCGACTCGGTTGCCGGTTCCGAGGAGCCCTGTTCTTGAGAAGACCGCTGGGGACCTTGCTGCTGGCCCTGGCGTGGTTGCGGAGCGCCCTGCTGTGGCGACTTCGGCTGGTTGACCTGACGCTCCTGACTTTCGGCCTCGATCTCGCGGGAGATCTCGTTTGTGGCACTCTTGAATTCCCGGATGCCCTTGCCGATGCCCCGCGCAATCTCGGGAATTCGCTTCGCCCCAAACACGAGCAGCAAGACCAAGAAAATGATGATGAGTTCGGGAAAGCCAATACCGCCCATGGGTCTAGCGGAGCGTTTGGGAGGAAACTGATGGGGCCACCGCGTCCCCGGGTAGCGGCCATCGATGTAGGGCGTCGCAAACGAGGTGGGGGATTGGGGGTTCCAGCCGCGTCCTCGGCCGATGGAGCAATTTTCCCGAAACAGCCGCCCGGGCGGTCGTGTTATGCACGAAAATCTATTTCGCGTCACACGTCGATATTTCGCGTCACACGTCGAGGGCGCCCGCCGATACCCGCGAGTGCGGCCCTCCGCCTTGTGTCACGCATTCCCCACCCCGCCCATGCCTCCGGAGATGTCCACCGATACCGTCACGCTCACCCGCGACGACATTCAGGCCTGGCCGAAGGCCGAGCTGCACTGTCACCTCGATGGCTCGGTGCGGCTGGAGACGATGCTCGACTTGGCCAAGGCGCAGGGACAGATGGACGTGCTCCCGGCCGACAGCGTGGAGGGCCTTCGGGCGGAGCTCCGGGCCGCGGAAGAGTCCGGGACGCTGAAGGCGTACCTTGCCTGGTTCAAGTACACAATCCCGCTGCTGCAGACCCCTGAGGCCCTCCGCCGGGTGGCTTACGAATTAGCGGCCGACAACGTGGCCGAGAACGTCCAGTACCTAGAGGTGCGGTATTCTCCCATCCTGCACGTAGAGGAGGGCCTGTCCCTCGAAGCCGTGAACGACGCGGTCCTCGACGGCCTTGAACTGGCCGAGCACGACCTGGACATCACGACCTCCCTCATCATTTGCGGCCTCCGGAACCGCTCCGAGAGTACGTCGATGCGGCTGGCGGAACTGGCGACCGAGTACCATCATCAGGGCGTGGTGGCCTTCGACCTGGCCGGGGGGGAGGCCGGCAACCCCGCGAAGGGACACCTCAGCGCGTTTTACCGCGCCCGCAACAACCTGCTCAACCTCACGATCCATGCCGGGGAGGACTGGGGGCCCGACTCCATCCGGCAGGCGCTCTTCTACTGCGGAGCCCACCGCATCGGGCACGGCATTTCGCTCCGGAAGGACCCGGAGCTCATGCAGTACTTCGCCGACCACCGTATTCCACTCGAAATTTGCCCGTCGAGCAACGTGCACACGAAGGCCGTGCCGAGTCTGGAGGCGCACCCAATCGAGACGTACGTGCGGTCCAACATTCCGGTGACCGTCAACACTGACAACCGTCTCTTCAGCCGCACCTCAATGACCGAAGAGCTGTGGCGCGTGTACCAGCATTGCAACCTCGAGGCCCGACACCTCCGCGAGATCGCCCTGAACGGATTCCGCTACGCATTTCTTCCGTACCAGCGAAAGCAGTCCCTCCTCCGATCCGTCACGGCAGCTTTTCCACTAGAGGAGACGCCGGAGACACCGCAGTGGTGAGGAGCGCGTGGGGGAGTGAGAGAGAAGCGTGAAAGAGTTGGGCTGTGGCGGCTCAGTCGGCTGACCGGTTCGATCCTGGGGGTCCTGGTTCCTATTATGGAGACGCGCTGCTCCTCGCCACTTCGCTCTTCTCGCTCATGGTTCAGACGATTCCTCAGGCCTCCTCACTGCACGGGACGGTCTCTCTGCCCGCCGACAAGTCGATCTCGCACCGCTCGGCAATCCTGTCGGCCCTCGGGAGAGGCCGATCGCACATCTACAACTTTCCAAACTCGGCCGACCCGCTCTCGACGCTCGACTGTGTGCGCACCCTTGGAATTGACGCCAAGCGGGACGACGAGGGCGCCCTTGCCATCCGGGGACGGGGACTAGACGGGCTGCAGCCCCCGACCCAACCGCTCGACTGTGGCAACTCCGGCACCACCATGCGCCTGCTCTCGGGGGTAATGGCCGGACAAAAATTTGGAAGCGTCCTCACGGGCGACGAGTCGCTGCAACAGCGTCCCATGGAGCGCATCGCCGATCCCTTGCAGGCGATGGGCGCGCGCATTGAGCTTCGGGGCGGCTCTGCGCCCATCCGCGTCCGGGCTACCCGTTCGGGACTGGACCCTATCGAGTATCGGCTCCCGGTCGCCTCCGCGCAGGTGAAGTCGTGCGTCCTGCTGGCGGGGCTGTACGCGAACGGGCGCACCGTCGTCATCGAGTCGACCCCCTCGCGCGACCACACCGAGCGCATGCTGGGCCTGGAGATACAGGAGGTGGGCGGGGAGCGGCACATCATCGTGGAGGAGGATCACACCGTGCCGGTCACCAACTGGTCGGTGCCGGGCGATTTTTCGGGGGCGGCCTTCTTCCTCGTAGCCGGGTCGCTCGTGCCGGACAGCGAGTTGCACCTCGACGACGTGGGGCTCAACCCATCGCGCACGGCCCTGCTCGACGTGCTCGACGGGATGGGGGCCGACATTACGGTCGAGAACGAACGGGTGCAGGGCAGCGAGCCTGTGGGCGACCTCATAGTCCGCTCCGCACCACTCTCGGGGATCGACGTGGGGGGACGCCTCATCCCCAATCTCATCGATGAGGTTCCGGTGATCGCCGTGGCGGCGGCCTGCGCGACGGGCCGCACCGAGATCCGGGACGCTGAGGAGCTACGGGTGAAGGAGACGGATCGCCTCCACGCCATGGCCGAGAACCTGCGAGTCCTCGGTGCCAACGTGAAGGAGCGGGAGGACGGCCTCATCATCGACGGGAACGGGCCCAACCTGCTGGGCGGCTCGGTGAAGAGCTACGACGACCATCGGATTGCCATGGCGATGGGGGTGGCTGGCCTCGTGGCGCACGGCACCACCACGGTGGCCAATGCCGAATGCGCACGGGTATCGTTTCCGGGATTCTGGGACGAGCTCACGCGCGTAGCGTCGACCTGACTCGCAGCGGGCACCTGGCGAAATAACCAGCGCCTCAGTGGGCCGACGCCGCTTGCTCGGGCGGTTTAAGGGAGGGAAGGGCATCCCGGTCGGCCTCGCCGGCCACGCGCCGGGCGAGGAATCGCCGGATCCGGTGCAGGCCCCACTTCGGACACCCCCAGAAGCGGAGATCGTAGCGGAGAGCGCCCTGCGAGGTGGTGACCTCCACCCGGAAGCCGAGTTCGCACTTCTGCTCGCCAACGTGGAAGACGGCCCAGAACGGCTCCCCGAGCCGCGCCAAGAGCCGCTCGACGGCCTCCTGCCCGTCAGCCCGCATGGCGACGTAGCCCTTGAAGCCGCCCTCTTCCGCCACGCCGGGACGGGCCGCTTCCGTGTCGATGCCGTCAATGGCGTCCAGATGGGTGCGGAGGGCCCGGAGTTCCTC
>CAZMDV010000089.1:0-8926 GCA_964564875.1 uncultured Salinivenus sp. | reverse complement strand
CATAGGGCCGCATGGGGATACGGCCCTACATCTGCGAGAACGGAGTTTTCGCACGCTCGTCCTTCGTGCGAGACGTCGAAGTTTTGAACGTGAACGCAATAAATCGCGGTTGACGCTGCACTACAAAAGCACCCGCGGAAGGAGAAGCGCGATTCCGAACGCGAGGAGGGCAAGTCCGAGAAAGGCGCCCCCCACCACGTCGTCGTAGGGGAGGAGGCCGGCGGCCCGGAGGAGGTTCCACCAATCGTGCGTGCTCGGGTCGTTGGTGATGAGCGACAGGACGCGCTCCTGGGCATCGGCGGCGTAGCTGCTCACGTACAGCGCGTTCTGCCCCAGCCACACCAGCGAAATCTGCACGCCGGGGCGATACGAGCGTCGCAGGAACGAAAACACAAACAGCCCCGGCAGAATCAGCTGAAAGAGCGAGCCTCCAAGGATGCGAAGGGTCCAGCCGAACGGGGCGAAAAAGACGTGCCCGGCCTCGTGGATGATTAGGGAGGCCGTGTCGAAGACCGTGAATGTCCCCGCGGCGTAGGCCCACAGTAGGTAGCCGCACAGGGCCGCGAGGAAAAGTGAGAGGCTCCATTTGGTGAAGAGGGGACGCCAATTGGACCCCCATGGACCGATGGAGGTGGACTGCGACATCAGCGCGACGTAGAAGCCAGGCGGAGCGTCTGTGCAGTCATGCTTTTGCGCAAGGTTTGTGCCACCCAGCAGTGACGGTGGGTGGGGGCATCGCACACTAATTCCAGGCCGAGCGGTTGGAAGTCCCATGGGCTTTGACGGCGGGCTGTGTTGGAAAAGCGCGGGCGAAAAGGCGGGTTGGAGAAAGAGCGTGTCGACACTCCGCCCTGAAATGAGGGCCAAATCGGACGGCCAGTACTGAGCGCAAGTGCCGTGTCGGGTTGGACTTCCCGACTGGCCATCAGCCGATCCCGGTATTCGTCCGCCCAGAGAGGTCAGATCGCCACTTCGGTCCGGGGAGACCTCGCCGAGGTCCAGCTCTCGAGGTGAAGGTTCGCCTCGGGAGCGGTCCCGGGAGCGGTCCATGTTCTCAATTGAGCATCTATGCCGACAGGACGATCGCACGCAAATAGCCTGGTCGAACGAGGGAGGCTCAGCTTCCCCTGATCATAGGACGGACGCTGGGAACGCACGGTCGAATGGGGGAATGGTGGCACCGACGTTCTGCCCCTGTCGAACGGTGCGAGCAGGCCACCGTCACCAAGATGTGATTGCTGTGGCCGTAGCGGCAAAGGCTTGCTTTTGTGGAGGATCGGTGGCACTTTCTCCGCGGACGGAGGGCACGTTTGCGCATTCCACGACCTGCGCCGAGGGCAAGTCGCGATCGACACGTTCCCAACCCCGTTTTTCACCAGTGGCTTCCCCCCCTACGTATACGCTTCCCAGCGGCGACGCTCTTCCGGTGGTCGGGTTCGGCACGTGGAATCCGACCGATGAGGACGCACGGGCGGCCCCTCCCGTCGCCCTCGACCGCGGCTACATACATGTCGATACGGCGAGTGCTACCAGAATGAAGAGGCCATCGGGGACATTCTGGCCGAGTACGACCGGAAGGAGTTCGTTCTCACGTCGAAGGTCCTCCCCTCAAATCTGTACTACGAGGGTGTGCTCAGGTTACTGTCCACAACCCTGGAGCCCCTCGGCGTCGATGCCCTGGACCTGTGCCTGGCCCACTGGCCCAACCCGGCGATTTCACCGCGGGAAACCCGTGCAGGCACTCGAACGCGCTCACGCAAATGGCATGGTCCGGAACGTAGGAGTCAGCAACTTCACCGCGTATCCCCCCAAGTTCGCCCAGAAAATTGTGGATGTCTCCACCGCGGTCAACCAGATTGAGTATCACCCGTGGTACCAGCGGACGGAACTGCTGCGCTACTGCCAGGAGCACGACATCGTCGTGCCCCCCCCTCGCCCGCGCCGCAGTGCTCGACGATCCGGTCGTCACTGAGGTCGTCGACGCCCACGGCGCCACGCCCGCCTAGGTCGTTCTCCGGTGGGCCGTCGGAAAAGAAATCGTCGTCCTGCCGCAGTTCACGAACCCGGCGTACATCCGGGCCAATCCGGATCTCTTTGTGTGGACGCTCGACCCCCGACGCTGTCGCCCGGTCTCGAGGCGCCGCCCTTCCGTGGAGCGCCTCCTTGAGGCACGATCCGGGGAGGGCCGTTCTCGGAACGATGGCGGGAGTTGAGGGTGAGCCTGAACGCATCGCTCAATGCTCGACGACCGCACCGACCATGACAGATCTCCGCTACCTCCCCGACCACGACGACGTCACCACCTTCACCGCAACGGTCGAGACCGCCACCGACGACTACATCGTCCTCGACGGCACGTACTTCTACCCTGAGGGCGGCGGACAGCCCGCCGACCGCGGCGCGCTCGACTGGGAGGGAGGCACGGCCGACGTGGTGGACGTGCAGAAGGAGCACGGCGACGTGCGCCACTACATCGACGAGCGGGAGGGCCATTTGCCGGAGGCGGGCGACGAGGTAACGGGCCACGTCGACGAGGAGCGACGCCAGAAGCACTGCCGGATGCACACCGCGCAGCACGTCGTCTCCAAGGTGGTACTCGATGAATTCGGTGCGCAGACCGCCGGTAATCAGATCCACGCGGACCGCTCCCGGATCGACTTTGAACCCGCCGACTTCTCGGCGAGCGACGTGGCGTTCATTGAGGAGCGGACCAACGCCGTCATCGAAGAGGATCTGCCGGTGGAAAAGAATCAGATGGCCCGGGCCGAGGCGGAGGAGCAAACGCCGGAGGGCCGCGGGCTGCTCGACCTCATTCCCGACCATGTAGACCCGCTTCGCATGGTCGAAATTGGCGACCTCGACCTTTGCCCGTGTGGCGGAACCCACGTGGAGCACACCCGCGAAATCGGTCGCATCCGCATCACAAACCGCACCTCGAAAGGGGCGAACGTGGACCGGATCGAGTTCGAGCTGGTCGACTGACGATCCCCGCCGCCCGCGCGCCTCCGGTTCCGCTCCGCTTCCACGACCGACGATGCCCGCATGTCCGTGACCGCCCACGCCCCCGGCAGCGTGACTACCGTCTTTGTGCCCCAGGATGCCGAATCGTCGCTTGGCATCAGTTTCGCCACGGCCGACGGCGTGACGGCCACGGTCGAGTCGACCCGGGACCCGATGATCTACCTCGACGGTCGTCCCGCCCAGGTGGAGCCCGTGACCGGCCTTCTGGATCGCCTCGGCGTCACCGCCACGGTGCGCCTCGACACGGATGCGCCCATCGGCTGCGGATTTGGCGCCAGTGGCGCGGCCACCCTCGCCACGGCCCTCGCCGCCAACCAGCGGTTTGCCCTCGGTCATGGCCGCGCGGCCCTCGTGGAGAAGTCGCACCGCGCGGAGGTGGCGGCGGGCACGGGGCTCGGCGACGTGTTTATCCAGGATCGGGGCGGAGTCGTGTGGGATACGGGCGACGGCCTGGAACGCACGACGCGCACTGCCCGGATCGAGTACGAAAGCTTCGGGGGCATCACGACGGCCGCGGTGCTTGGGGACGAGGGCACGATGTCGAGCGTGAAGGAGGCGGGACAAGAGGCGCTCTCGGCCATCGATCCCGACGGCCCAATCCCTGATCTACTGGATGCGTCGTGGCGGTTTGCTCGGGACACCGGACTCGCCACGGAACGCGTGGCCGATGCCGTCGCGGCGGTGCGGGACGCCGGCGGGGCGGCGACGATGGCGATGCTCGGCGAGACGGTCGTGGCGACAGGGACCAACGGGGCGCTCGACCACGCCACGGAGATTACGCCGGCAGGCGCAGAACTCCGGTGATTCGGCGTTGGGGACCGGGGGCGCTCCTGTTCCAGCAGCTTTCTGCTCCACACCGAGCGCTTCCAGCATTCCATTCCCAGCGTTTTCGACGTCGGCCCCTGCTCTTGCGTCGCCGTCAGTGGCGTTGTCGTGAGCACGCTGTCCTCCTCCCAATCCAGGACACCTCCAGCCCGGTGCCCGCCGCCACGGAGTCGGGGGTGCGGAGCCGGGCCTGCGAGGGGAGAACCACGAGTGACTTCCGGGCAATGACCCGACCGGCCTGGGCCAGGACGTAGCGGACTTCATACTGGCCGGGGGCCTCAGGTGTGCGAATCGTCAGCAGATACCCTGAGACGAGTTTATCCTAGGCAATAAAAAACACCCTGTCCCAAGATAAGCTCATCCTAACCAATAAAAGAACGCCGAAGGATGTCCGATTGTGATTCACCAGTAGCTTTTTCTATTTTTTCGGGCTCCGAGCGCCTCGGCCGAGGCGGAGGCACGGATTCGTAACTCCCGCCGCTTCTTCCTCTTTCTTCTCCGACTCCTTGACAAACAGAACGGCGCCGTATGCCTGATTGTGGACACTGGCTCCGGGGCGTCCTCCTCCTGATCGTCGCCACCGCCGGGCTCGGGTGTGGAGCTCCGGAGATCGAGCGTACCGAGATTCTCTGGGACACCTGGGGCGTGCCGCACGTCTATGGTTCGAATGCCGACTCGCTGATGT
This sequence comes from uncultured Salinivenus sp., assembly GCA_964564875.1. Lineage (GTDB taxonomy): Bacteria > Bacteroidota > Rhodothermia > Rhodothermales > Salinibacteraceae > Salinibacter. The sequence goes on along the minus strand of CAZMDV010000089.1, from coordinate 4,395 downwards.
ACGCCTTCGGGTGGGCGCAGATGCAGGCGCACGGCGATCGCGTTCTGCGGCTCTACGGGGAAGCGCGCGGCCGGGCCGCCGAGTACTGGGGCCCAGAGCACCTCGACTCGGACCGGCGCATCCGAACGCTCGAACTGCCTGAACTCGGCCGACAGTGGGCCAACGATCAGGAGGAGCCGTTTCGGGGGTACCTGGAGGCCTTCGTAGACGGGATGAACGCGTACGCGGAGGCGCACCCCGACCAGATTGACGACGCCCGCGAGCGAGTGCTTCCACTACGGACGGACGACGTGTTCGCTCACATGCTTCGCGTCGTCCACGTCACCTTCGTGGCAGGATTCGCGGGGCACGACCTGCGGCGCGCGCAGCAGTGGCGGCGTGCGGGCTCGAACGCGTGGGCCATCGGCCCCTCACGCAGCGCGAGCGGCAATGCGATGCTGCTGACGAATCCGCACCTGCCCTGGGGCAATCAGTTCACGTGGTTCGAGGCCCAGCTTGCTGGCCCGGAGTTTGACGCGTACGGCGCGGCGCTGCTGGGTACACCGTTTCCGGCCGTGGCGTTTAACGACCACCTGGGCTGGACGCACACGGTCAACCCCATCGACGCCTCGGACCTGTACCGCCTCCGACTCGTGGACGGCGGCTATGCCTGGAACGGCGGCACGCGCCCCTTCAACACCGACACCACGATGCTGAGAGCAAAGCGGGGCGACGGCTCAATGCGGACCGACACGATGGTGGTGCGGCGGTCGGTCCACGGGCCCGTCGTGGCCCGACGAAACGGTGAGGCGCTGGCGCTCCGCATCGCGGGCCTCTCCCAGTCGGGCCTGTTCGAGCAATACTGGCGCATGCTCCAGGCCACCACGTTGTCGCAGTTCGAGGCGGCCCTCCGGCGCCTCCAGATGCCGATGTTCAACACTGTCTACGCCGACGAGGACGGCCACATCCTGTACCACTTCGGCGGACGGGTGCCCAATCGCGACCAAGGGGGCTGGGACTACTGGCAGGGTGTGGTGCCGGGTGACACCTCTGCTACGCTCTGGGAATCCGTACACCCCTACGAGGACCTGCCCCGCGTGGTGGATCCGCCGAGCGGCTGGGTCCAAAACGCCAACGAGCCGCCGTTCACGGCCACGCTTCCGGAGCGCATCGACCCGTCGGACGTGCCGCCGTACATGGCCCCTCGGGCCCCGGACCAGATGGCGTTCATGTTTCGGCCGCAGCGCTCGATCGCAATGGTGGACGGGGACACGTCAATCACGTTCGAGGAGCTTGAGGCGTACAAGAACGATACACGGATGGAGGCCGCCGACCGGCTGCTCGACGACCTGCTGCCGGCGGTACGGGAGCACGGCGACGATCGGGCGCAGCGGGCCGCCGCGGTGCTTGACGACTGGGACCGGACGGCCGACGCCGAGAGTGAAGGGAGCGTGCTCTTTGCATATTGGCTCCGCGGGATGGTGGGAGGCGAATCGCCGTTCGCCACCCCGTACCAACCCGGTGCCTCCCGCACGACGCCGGATGGCCTCGCCAATCCGGAGGCGGCGGTTCGGACCCTCGCGCAGGTCGCCCGGAAGGTTGAGAGCCGACACGACTCGCTCGACGTGCCGTGGGGCGCCGTGCACCGTCTGGTGGGCCCAAACGGGTCGCACGCGGCCTCCGGCGGGAACGGGCTCTTTGGGCTTTTCCGCGTCCTCTGGTTCGGCGGGATGGAGGAGGGACGGCGGCGTGCGACGGGCGGCGACTCGTACGTCGCGCTCACCGAGTTTACCGACGAGGGCGCGCGTGCCCGGGCCGTGCTGCCCTACGGCAATGCCTCGCAGCCCGACTCTCCGCACCGTGGCGACCAGATGGAAATGTACGCGGAGAAGCGGATGCGGCCCGTGTGGCTGCATCGTGACAGCGTCCGCGCCCACCTCGAGCGGAAAACGACGTTCTGAATCGCCACACTGGAGCGCCGTGGAACAGGTCCCGAGTGCGAGGCGTCAACGGGGCGTGAATCAGAGAAAGACCCGGGACGATCTCGGGCGTATACGAATATCACTGAACGCGTGCCTAGTCCACCGTTTCCCAAACTGTCGACTATGCCTTCCTTCGAAGATCGCATCATCGAGCGCCTCGGCCTCGAGGCCCTGGACCGCCACATCGCTGGTTGGATGCAGCGCAACGGGCTTTTTGTCCTCCGGATCGGACTGGCCCTGGTCTTCATCTGGTACGGGATCCTGAAGCCCTTCGGCATGAGTCCCGCCGCGGAGCTGGTGCGGCGCACGGTCTACTTCGTCCCGCCGGACGTCTTCATCCCCATCCTGGGCTGGTGGGAGGTGGCCATCGGCGTGGGCCTCCTGTATCGTCCGCTCAACCGCACCGCGATTTTTCTGCTGTTCCTGCAAATGCCGGGCACGCTCCTCCCGCTTGTGCTGCTGCCGGAGGTCTGCTTCACGCACATCCCCTGGGGGCTCACGTTGGAGGGGCAGTACATTGTCAAGAATGCGGTCCTTATCGGCGCGGCCCTCGTGGTGGGCGGAACGGTCCGGCAGCGCGAGACCTCTAAGAGTCGGGCCGAGGTTTCCTCCGAGTGAACCCGTCACTGGCCTTCCCGGCCCTGATCCGCAAATTGCGACGGGACGATTCCCGGTGTGCTCATTTCTACTCGTCGAAAGAAACACGCATCGAAGTGGGGGCGGCCCGCGACCTGGAGCTCCTGCCGGCCACAGAGGGGGCGCTCGACCTTAAACTCAACCTCACCCAGATCATCGACGGGTACCCCGGCCACGTGCACACCTTCCCCATCCACCCGCTCTACAAGATGTCCTGGGCCTTACGGCCGGGACCTGGGCGGCGTACACGCCCACCCTGCTCGTGAACTACGGCGGGCCGTGGGCCGAGAACTACTTTTACGCCCGCGAGAATCCGCACGACAACGCCAAGCTGCGGCACTTCACGCCGCGTGCCGAGCTCGACCAGCGAACCCGGCGGCAGGGTGCAGGGGCCGGCGCAGGGCCGGGCGAGTGGTTCATGGCGGTGAAGCACGTGTTCGACGAGCAGGCCGAAACCCTAACGTCTATCGTCGAGGCGGACGGGGGGCGGGAGCCACGGGCAGCTGCAGGGCCCAGGATACCACTGGGAGCTGTGGGCAATGGCCACCGGCGGGCTCTCCAACCACGAGGCTCTCCGGCTCGGCCGCTCACACGGGTGCCGACCCGATTGGGCTCGACCAGGACCTCGGCTCCATCGCGCCCGGAAAGCTCGCGGACCTCATCGTCCTCCGGAAGAATCCGATCAAGAAGCTCCGCCACACACAGGCCATCCGCTACGTCATGAAGAACGGGCGGCTCTACGAGGGCAAGGCGCTTGATGAAGTGTGTCTGCGCTCCCACCCGCTTCCGACGACGTGGTGGCAGACCCGCGGTCCCGACGGGGAACGGGCCGGGCGTAGAGTGGGCCCAAGACGGCGTGTCGCTGGAGGAGCGTCTCCAGAATTGACTGGCAGGCTCCTGCTGGCTACCGGGGCGGCGGGCTCACAGTCCCGATTCATCGCTCCAAAACCGCTACACGTCCCAGGTAAGAATGTCTTCCTCGGACTTTTCCTTCTCCTCCCACTCCTCGGCGTCCTCCGGGGGCTCTTTCACCTCCGTGATGTTGTAGCCGAGCTCGCGCCACTGATTGGCCAGGTGCTCGTTCCACTGCGTGTAGTGCTCCCACTCCTCGGGAAGCTGATCTTCCGGGTAGATCGCTTCCACGGGACAGACCGGCACGCAGGCGTTGCAGTCGATGCACTCGTCGGGCTGGATGGCGAGGAAGTTGGGCCCCTCGTAGAAGCAGTCGACGGGGCAGACCTCGACGCAATCCATGTACTTGCAGTTGATGCAGGGCTCGGCAACGACGTACGGCATACGACAACCGGAAGGGCGAGAAGAGCGCTGTTGCAGTGTCGAGTAAATTCCGTGGAGTGATAGGCCAGATGGGAAATACAGTTCCGGTGCCGCCGGACCCAGCGTTCCCTCATCGGAGAAGTCACGAGGCTGTTGCGCCTACGATTCGATAAGGCCCCGCCCAATCATGCGCGGTGCGCCACCCATGATCATCCTCATCGTCCACGACAGCAAGAAGGCGAATCTCGTCCCCCACGCTTGCGAGAACGTCGACCTCCAGCGCCACGTTTTCCTGGAACCACCGGGCACGATGGCCCCGCCAATGTCTTGCGAGTGACCCGTCGAGCAAGCGGAAAGAAACCCTCGTCGCGCGCTTTCCGTGTCGTTTCTGCGTTTGAGGCTCAATTAGTCACGAGTCCACGCTTGTCTCGCCGCTTCCTCCGGATCGCGGGCATTCTCCCCGGCTACGGAACGCTGTTCGTCGTCTTCGACACACAGGCCACACTCTTCGAGATTGCCCTAG
>CAZMDV010000088.1:0-8951 GCA_964564875.1 uncultured Salinivenus sp. | reverse complement strand
CCGTGTCGATGCCGTCAATGGCGTCCAGATGGGTGCGGAGGGCCCGGAGTTCCTCATCTGCAGTGGTCTTCATGATGGGGTATCAACATTCATCGGACGAAAGGTCCAGGGAGAGTTGCTATACGTGTTTGGGGAACTCCGGCACGACTTCGGACGTCTCCAGCTCCTCCTCGCCAAAAAATTGGCCCCGGCCTTCCTGGTCGAAAATCCACACCTCCTCGGTACCAGCCTCCAGATAGAGTGCGCTCTTCTCGTGAATCTCATCCCAGTCATTCGACTCGCTCGTCGCCTCGACGCAGATCTCCAGGGCGAGCGTCGTCGGGTCGTCGGTCTGCTCCATCTCTCGGAGACGGTCGTCAGAGGCCCAGATCACGGCGGCTTGCTTCGTGCCCCCGCTCTTGGCGATGGCCCACTCCTGAAGGGCTTCTCCGCCTGACAGTAAGGCGTCTAGCCTCTTCTCGATGGCTTTCTGTCGGCGGGAGTGGCGGTTCGTTTGCGGACTCAAGATGATCTGGCCTCGGCTATTGGTCTCCACCTTGTAGGGGAGCTCGCTCGGGAGTGGGTTGCGCGTGATGTCCTGCCACCGCTCCTGGTGCTCCTGCGCTGGGGGTTTGGTTTGTGGCATGGCCGTGGCTGCGATGTGGGACGTGTACCGAACCCGTAAACAGACGGCTGGGACAGAAGGATTCTGAGCGCCGCAGACTAGCGGCGGTAGTGGAGCGGTCGATCTCCGCGGATGCGTCCCGACGGCCGTGGGGATTCTACGGTCTGTCAGGACCCGGGCGCTACGGGTCCTTCGTTCCGTGTACCGCGCCGAAGAGAAGGTCTGTTGCAGGGAACAACGACAGAGGCAAGAAAGAGCGGCGCGGGTCGCAATGAAAATGCCACGTCGCCGACCGCTCTACGCTTCGCCCGCCCGCCGTGGCACCAGCGACTTGCCGAAGCTCTTGACGGTGAAAACGGGGCAAGGGGCGCTCCGAACCACCTTCTCCGCCACGCTTCCAATGAGGAAGCGCTGGAGGCCCGTGCGGCCGTGCGTAGCCATCACGATAAGGTCGGCAGCGTGCTCGTCGGAGAAGTCGACGATGTCGCGGGCAGCGTATCCGGCAAGCACGTGCGTATTGACCGCTTCGGTGAAGCCGTCCACCTCCGCCACCAGCGCCTCAAGCGCCTCGCGCGCCCGCTCCTGCACATCCGGCTGCGAGGGCGTGAGCGGGTCCATGCCGTAAGCGGTGGGGAAGGCCGCCTCCTCCACCACGTGCAGGAGGTCGATTGACGCGCCGTAGGCCGAGGCCAGGGCCGCGGCGTGGTCCACCACGAGCGCCGACTGTTCGGAGAGGTCGACGGGGACGAGCACGCGGTCGATGGGGGTATTGGGCTGCGTCTCGTCCGTGGCCAGCACCGTGAATACCGGACACGGGGCCTGGCGCACCACCTCCTCAGCAACGCTCCCGCTCAGCAGCCGGTCCATGCCCTGCCGGCCGTGGGTTCCCATCACCACGAGGTCGACGTCGTGGTCGGTGGCATGCTCCACGATCGCCGTCTCGGGCGAGGCGCTCTCCGTCTGGGCGTAGACGACCGGGACCGTGCCCCGCTCCTGGGTCACCGTCTGCACCTCCATGCGCTGGGGCTGCGCGCCGTCCATGTCGTCTCCCTCCACCGGCTCCACGGGCAGAAAATCCATGGGATTGGAGGCGTTTCCCTCGCCCGGCGTGACGACGTTGAAGACGTAGATCGTGGCTCCAGCCTGCAGCGCCAGGTGCGCGGCGTGGGCGAACGCATCCTCGGCCACGGAGGAGAAGTCGGTCGGAAAAAGAATCGTGTCAACGTCGAGCATCGGAGAATCGCGCAGGGTTTGGGGAAAAGGGGCGGGACGTGCGGAGGCAAGTGGGGAGCGAACGTCGCAAGGAGGGGCCCGTGCGGCTACGTGCTGTCCTCGCTCTCCACCCACTGCACGGCATGCTTCATGAGCTCGTTCGCAGAGTCAAAGTTGAGCTTGTTCTTGATGCGGGCCCGGTAGGACTCGACGGTCTTCACGGACAGGTGGAGCCGCTCGGCAATCTCGCGGGTCGAGGAGCCTTGGCCCGTGAGTTCGAAGACCTCCAGTTCCCGGTCGCTCAGCACTTCGAGCGGCGATTCCATGATGCGCTCCCGCCCGCCTTCCGCCATGCTCTGCAGCAGCCGCTCGTTGATCTCCTCGCTCACGAAGATCCGGCCGTTCAGCACCTTCCGGATTGCCTTCACGATGTCGTCGCCGGCCTCCTGCTTCATCACGTAGCCCCGCGCCCCGGCCCGGATGCAGCGCTCGGCGTAGAGGGTTTCGTCGTGCCGCGAGACGACCAGAATCTGCACGTCGGGCACGCGCGACTCCAGGTGTTTGATGAGCTCCATGCCGCTCATGCCGGGCAGGGAGATGTCCACGACGGCGAGGTCGGGGGCCAGCTCTTCGATCTGCCCGAGGGCCTCCTCGGCGCTGTCCATCTGGCCGGCCACGTTGAGGTCGGCCTCGGCCTCAATGGTCCGGGCCAATCCCTTTCGCAGAAGCGGATGGTCGTCGATCAGAACGATGTCTTTCATGGGAATGGAGATGCTGTGGCGGCAGAGCGAGATCTTGAACGAAGGACGGGCCAGAAGGCGCCTCGTCTCCTCGCTCAGTGCCCTCGTCTGGAGTACAGAATAACGGAAGTAGCAGGAAAGAAAAAATACCGTGCCACGGGCCCCATGTGTACCGGGCAACATCGTCCCCGACTGTGGGGGATTCCCCGATGTCCCCAACCGTTCGTCCGGCGAAGGCTTTACCTGCTCATGACCGGTTGCGCCTCCTCTTCGTCCACCTCGGCCACGGCCGCCGTTCGCGGGAGCGTACAGGTCACCACTGTGCCGTCGCCGAGCTCGCTGCTGATCTCGAGGGTGGCCCCGATAATGCGGGCCCGGTAGTTCATGATGTGTACGCCCATGCCGGACCCGTCCGTCTCCTCCTCGTCGAATCCCACCCCGTCGTCCCGCACCTGGAGGCGGATCTGCTTCTCTCCGGAGGCCAGGATGATCTTGATGTCGTCGGCCTCGCCGTGGCGGACGGCGTTGCTCACGGCCTCCTGCGCAATGCGGTAGAGATGCGTGGCCACCGTGTTGTTGTGGACGAGCACCGTCTCGACCTCCCGGAACGAGCAGTCCACGTTGAAGAGCCGCTCGGCGTTCTGCGACAGCCGCCGCAGGGCCTCGGTCAGGGCCGACGGCTGTCCGCCCTTCACGTCCACCGGAATCAGCCCGTGCGACAGATCGCGGGCGTACTGGTCAGCCTCCTTGATGTGGTCGGTAATCTCGGCGATGTCCTCGGCCCGTTCGTGCCCCTCCTCGTCCAGCTGCCGGGCGAGGTCCTGACTCAACAGTCCGATCCCCGTGAGCATCTGGCCGAGGCCGTCGTGCAGATCCTGCCCGATGCGACGGCGCTCCTCCTCGCTCACGTTCAGGATTTCTTTCTCGAGCCGGCGGCGCTCGCTGATGTCGCGGACGATGCCGGTAAAGATGGTCCGATCTCCCAGTTCCACCTCGCTGACGGCCAAGTCCATCGGAAAGGTCGACCCGTCCCTGCGCCTTCCCCTCACCTCGCGCCCGATGCCGATGATCCGCTTGCGGCCCGTCTCGTGGTAGTTCCGGAGATACTCATCGTGCTCCTCCCGGTACGGCGAGGGCATGAGCATCTTGACGTTTTCCCCAATCACCTCCTCGGCGCTATATCCGAAAATCTCCTCGGCGGCCTGGTTGAACGATTCGACCGTGCCCTCCCCGTCGATCGTGATGATGCCAGCGACCGTCGTGTCGAGGATGGCCTGGGCTTTCGCTTCGCTCTCACGCTGGGCTTGTCGGAGCTTCTTGTATCGGAGCACCACCGCCACCGCCGTCCAGAGGCCCGCAAGCACCAGCCCATGGGTCACGAGTCCCCGCATTGGGTTCACCTGCCCGAACTCGATCGCGTATCCGAGCAGGACGAACAGGGTCGTGACGATCCCGAACACGATCGTGGACGTTCGCCCCGACAGAAAGAGCGTCAGCAACACGACTGCGACCTGAAGCAATCCGACAGTCACTCCGGCGGGCAACGCCCACTCAAGAAGACAGAACACCCCCGACAGAACTCCGAGGCCGGCGTAGAGAAGAATGCGTCGCGAGGTGTCGAGCATGAGGGGCACCGTGGCCGGAGAACGAGAACGGACCGGGCTGGTGGCACCGGGGCCTTCGGCGTTCGCCGCGATGAGGGTGAGGGCCGCGTGGGGTATTCCCCTACAGCCACTCTCCGGAAGTTCCTACGGAGGATGGGGTGACCGCCGGATCGATTCGCAGGACGAATATATGTTTCTTACTTAATGCTCTTTTCGGGGCAGGGGTTCAACACGTCAGGACGTTTTTCGCCTGTCGGTCCCGCCCGTCACTGTTCCCCGTCCGCGATGCTCCACGCCGCACGCATTCTGTGTCTGACGCCGCCGGCCCCGCCCGTTCTGAAGCAAGGACTCCACCTTGCCCAGCGCCTTGAGGCCACGCTTCACGTGATGCCGGCTCCGCCCTCCCACCAGCCGTCGGAGCCGTCGTTTGGGCGGGACGCCCTCCAGTCGCTGGTGACCCGCCTCGTTCCCGATGAGTCGGAGGGCGTCCCTCTTCAGATTGCCGACAATCCATCCGGTTCGATGTCGGGGGTCCTCCAGTACGTCGCGGACGCGAACGTCGAGCTCGTCGTTGCCGACACCCCGCCGGATCAAGGGCCGGTCCCGCCTCTCACCACCGACGTCTCCCGGGTGCTCGCCGAGCAACTGGCGTGCCCCGCGTTTATCGTCGAGCACGTGGAGGATCCGAGCGCGATTCACGACATCCTGGTGCCCACCGATCTCTCCGATCATGCCCTCTGGGCCTTCAGGCACGCCATCGCCCTAGCGCGTCTGTACGACGCTGCGGTCCACGTGCTGCATGTGGTCGAGTCCCTCCCGTACGTCGCCCTCACCCCGACGGACCGGCTCTCTCTCGGGACCACGCCCCTGTCGGTGCACCGCGGGCGCCGCCGGCTCCGGAGCTTTGTGGAGGAGAGGAAAGCCGAGGACGTTCACGTCCAGGCGCACCTCGGGTACGGCGATGTCGCCGATCGAGTCGTCCGTTTTGCGGACCGGGATGACGTTGATCTCATGGTGCTCTCGTCCCACGGGAACGGAAACCAGTCGGACACTCCCCTCGGGCGGGTGGCCGAACGCGTACTGGGTCGGGTGACGTGCCCGCTGTTTTTGCTCCGTGCCTTCGGGGCCTCGCTTCTTACACGTCCCGCCAGTTCGGAGTCCGAGCCCACGCCCCCGTAGCGCGTCGGTCCGCGGAGACGATGGGAATTTCTCAAAGATGGGTGCCGGGCCGGGCCGATCTGGTCGGCGGGAATGGACGCCGTCGGTCCCCTCCCTTACGTTGTCCATCCTCAGTTCGCCGTCCTTCCTTCACTGGTTTGCCTCTTCATGCCCACCTCCACCCCGTACCAGGAGTCCCCCCCTGCGACGCTCCCGGCGCCGTACCCGACCCGACCGGTGGCGGGCCGCCCGGTTGATGCCGATGCCCCTGTGTTCGACTGGACCCCGGTACCTGGGGCAGCCCGCTATCGGGTTCAGATTGGGACCAGCGAGACCTTCGACACGATTCACTATGACGAAACGGCGGAGCGTGGGTCTGCCCTTCCCGTCGGCCCGGTGCTTCCCGACGGGGTGACGACGGTGTACTGGCGCGTACAGGCGGAGGGGGGCGACGACGCTGTGTCTGCCTGGAGCGAGCCGGCCCACTTCGCCGTGGCGACGGCGGAGGAGATGGGGGAGGAGGGGGCTCTTCGCGTCGAGGCGCCCCCCGTGCCCCTTCATCCCGACAGCCGTCAGGATGCCCCCGTGGACCCGAGCGCTGTCCCGTTCTCCTGGGAGGGCATTCCGGAAGCGTCGGGGTACCAGCTTCAGGTGGCCCCGACCAAGGACTCTGCGGACCCGTCCGTCGACCTCACCGTCGACCAGACGACGTCCGTCACGCTTTACGACCTGCTGCCTCCGGAGGTCACGTCCTTCTACTGGCGGGTTCGGCCACTCTTCCCCGCTGCCGGTGCGGGTCCGTGGAGCGATCTCGTGCCCTTTACGGTGGCGCCTCCGACAGAGGACGACGAAGACCTTGCGCCCGAGGCGGCCGACCCTCAGGCGTCGGCCCGAGCTGCCGGACCGGTGGAACAGGCCCGGACGAGCGGTGCCTTCTCGCTCACGGTGTCCCTGCTTGCCGTTCTGAGTTTTATCGCCACCATCCTCCTCATCCTCCTCTTCAGTTGAGAATATTCCAGAAGCCCCGCCCTCAACAACCCACCGGGGCTCTTGTGGCTCGCCACTCATGCCTCGTCTCTCATGACTCACGCCACATGACTGGCACCTCATGACTTCTGCACCGGGGGCAAATTCAGCGCCTTTGGTCTGGATCTCGCCGTTCCGTTCTCGCGATAATTCCTCCCTTTCAATGATTCAACGACGCACCGTCGGCATCGTCGGCACCGGCAACGTAGGCACCGCGGCGGCCTACGCCATGTTCAACCAGAGCCTCGCCAGCGAAATCCTCCTCCTCGACCAAGACAGTCGCCGGGCGGAGGGAGAAGCGATGGACCTCATGCACGGTCAGCAGCTGGTCGGAGGCATCACGTGCCGGGCCGTCGACTATCCGGCCCTGAGCAATGCCCAGATTATCGTCCTCTCGGCGGGGGCCAGCCAGCAGTCGCCCGATGATACCCGGCTCGACCTGCTGCAGCGCAACGCAGAGATCTTCCGCGAGATTATCATCCAGCTTGACAAGCACGCCCCCGACGCCATTCTCGTGGTGGCGACGAACCCGGTCGACGTGCTGACCTACGTCTCTCAGGAACTGAGCAGCCGGTCGAACCGCCGCGTTCTCGGCACCGGCACGCTGCTCGATACGGCCCGCTTCCGGGCGTTGCTGGGGCGCCACTACGGCGTCGATCCCCGCTCGGTGCACGCCTACATTCTGGGCGAGCACGGCGACTCGGAGGTGCCCGTCTGGAGTACCGCTACGATCGGGGGGCAGCACATCTACGAACGAGATGTGCTGGGGAAGGAGTGGGACCCCGACACGATGCAGTCGATTTTTGAGCGCGCGCGCAATGCCGCCTACGAAATTATCGACCTAAAAGGCCACACGGACACAGCCATCGGCCTGGTGATTGCCCGGATCGTGCGCGCCGTGCTCGAAGATCAGCAGAACGTGCTTCCCGTAAGCACGCGGCCCGACGGCGCGTACGGCATCGAGGACGTGTGTCTGAGCGTTCCGTGTGTCGTGGGCCTTGAGGGAATGGAAAAGCGCGTAGATCCGGAACTGCACGACGAAGAGCGAAAGGCCCTTCGCGACTCCGCCGAAGCGCTATACGAGAGTCGAGCCGATCTTGATTTTCGGGCGTAGCACTCCGGAGACTGTCCTTCCCCCTGCTCAATCCGGTCGAAGAGAGGTAGAAGCACCCGGCTGGACCGGCGATGTTTTCGGAGAATCGTACTACGACGTGGGCAGGTCCGGCTTGGTCACGCTGGCCGCGTCGGAAGTGTCGGCGTCTTCGTCCTCGGCCGGGGCGCCGTCCCCGGCTGTGCCCGACGCGTCGGCGTCTTCGTCGTCCTCGTCCCAGTTCTCGATGGCCTCCAGGACCGCGTCCACGATCTCATCCTGAGGAATTGTGTCCACGACCTCGCCGTGCTTGAAAAAATGCGCGCGGCCTCGGCCGAGGGACACCCCAAGGTCGGCCCCTTCGGCCTCCCCCGGCCCGTTTACGGCACACCCCATGAGGGCCACGTCGAGGTTCTTGTCGAAGTTCTGCTCGGCGACGGCCTCCTCCACCTCCTCGACGACGGTGAAGAGATCGCCCACCAGCCGGCCGCACGTGGGGCACGCGATGATGTTGACGCCGGGCCGTCCAATGCCCAGCGATTTGAGGATCCGGTGCCCCACCTTCACCTCCTCCACTGGATCGGCGGCCAGGGAGACGCGGATTGTATCGCCGATGCCGTCGGCCAGCAGCGCCCCGATCCCGATCGAGCTCTTGACGGTACCGGTGTCGAGGGTGCCGCTCTCGGTGACGCCCAGGTGGAGGGGGTAGTCCGTCTCCTCGGCCACCTTGCGGTAGGCCTGGATCATCATGTAGGGGTCAGAGTGCTTCACCGAAATGACGATGTCCTCAAAGTCATTTCGGGTGCAGACCTCTACGTGGCGCATGGCGCTCTCGTAGAGGGCCTCCGGCTTGGGGTAGCCGTGTTTCTCCAGGATGTCCTCCTCCAGGGAGCCGGAGTTGACGCCGATGCGGATGGGAATGCCGGCCTCCTTGGCGGCCTCCAGCACCTCGCGCTCCCACTTGCGCTTCCCGATGTTGCCGGGATTAATCCGCACCTTGTCGATGCCCGCCTCGATGGCCTTGAGGGCATACTGGTAGTTGAAGTGGATGTCGGCCACGATGGGCACGGGGGCCCCCTGCACGATGTCGGCGAGGGCGTCGGCATCCTCGGGGCGCGGCACGGCCACCCGCACAATGTCGGCCCCGGCCTCCGCGACCCGCTCAATCTCTTCGAGCGTCGTCTCCACCTCGTGCGTCTTCGAGACCGTCATGGTCTGGACCGAGACCGGCGCGCCACCGCCAATCTGGACGTCACCAACCTGAACGGGGCGGGAGGAGCGACGAGGACGTTCCATAAGCCGCAGCGAAATTAATAAGGAGGATTAATGACGAAGTTGGGGGTCGAGGTCGTAGTGTGCTGCTCCCTCCGTGATCCGCATTGTGTACTGCGTATTCCGTTGCCTCTCAGCTCCGTACGAAATACGCATTACGCAAGAAAAACCCCACCAGGCGCAAATAGAAACAACGTTCCGGTTCTCTCTTCCCCCATCCTCACACCACTCACAAGAATACCACT
>CAZMDV010000087.1:0-8956 GCA_964564875.1 uncultured Salinivenus sp. | reverse complement strand
CGGGCGTGTTGCGCCAGGCAAAATAGGTGTAGGAGTTGTTGAAGCCGAGCTTGGCCAAGTGATACATGATCTTCGGCCGGGTGAAGGCCTCCGACAAGACGATCAGCTCGGGCGTCTCTTTGCGCAGCTCCCGCAGGCACCACTGCCAGAACGCAAACGGCTTGGTGTGGGGATTATCGACCCGGAAGGTGGTGACCCCGTGGTCAATCCAGTGTTCGAACACGCTCTTCAGCTCGTGCCAGAGGGACGGCCACTCCTCGGTCTCGAAGTTGATGGGGTGGACGTCCTGGTACTTCTTTGGCGGGTTCTCGGCGTAGCGGATGGACCCGTCCGGGCGGTGGTAGAACCACTCGGGGTGGTCCTCGATGTAGGGGTGGTCGGGCGAGGTCTGGAACGCGATGTCGATGGCGACGTCGAGCCCAAGTTCAGCGGCCCGATCCACGAACCGGTCGAACGCCTCAATGCCGCCCAGCTTGGGGTGGACGCTCTTGTGCCCGCCCTTCGACCCATCCTCCAGATGCCCGCCGATGGCCCACGGACTGCCGGGGTCGTCCGGCCCGGCCTCCGGGGCGTCATCCGGGCCCTTACGGTTCGTCTCGCCGATGGGGTGGACCGGCGGGAGATAGACGATGTCGAAGCCCATCTCCTGGATGCGCGGCAGCCGCTCGGCGGCGTCGTCGAGCGTGGCGTGCTCGTCGTCATCGCGGGCGGAGCGCGGGAAGAACTCGTACCACGCGCCGCTGCGGGCCCGCTTCGGGTCCACCAGCACCTCGTAGGTGGCGCTCCGCGTCTGCTGGTGGTGGGGGGCGTAGCGCCGCACGAGCTCCGCGATTTCGTCGCCAAGGGCGGCCTGCTCGCTCCCGTTCTCAAACGCGTCGACGTGGGCCTCCAGCAGTTCCCGGTCGTCCTCAGGGGCGTTTGAGGCGGCGTCCTCGAGGAGCGACACGCCCACTTTGAGCTCACTCTCGATCTCGGCCTGCGACTCGCCGCCCTCCACCCGGCGCCGGAACTGATCCTGCCATGTGGCGAAGCGGTTCACCCAGGCCCGTACGCGGTAGAGGTAGCGCCCGATCTCCGACACCTCGAAGGTCCCGCTGTACTCGTCGTTTTCGGTCGGGGGCATCCGGGTGACGTGTTCCGTATCGTCGTCCTCGTGGCGGTAGACGAGCTCCACGGACAGGGCCTCGTGGCTGTCCACGAGGACCCCGGCGGTCACAGCAACCTGCTCCCCAACCGCCCGCTTGATGGGCCACTCGCCCCCGTCGACCGTCGGCGACACCGAAGAAATGACGACGCGGGACCACGACTTCGGCATCGAGGACGTGGGGGGCGCTGAAGGCGATGAATCGCTGGGGGTAGGCATGCTGGGCGGGACCGGGAAGAAGAATCGGGCGCTGAGGAGACGTGCGAAGCAGGGAGCCGTGGCACGTCTCCCCAGACGGAGAGAGCTTGTTCGTTACACGCTACGCACTAGGGGACAAAAATCCCAATGCAACTGTAGGTTCGTTGGGCTCATTCCATCGTAGAAGTCACGGCCCGTTTTTTGCGGGGGACGGAGTCGAACAGTGAGGGCTGTGTCCGCATGCTTTCTCGAAGTGAGTGCTTTGCTCTATGGATCCGTCGCAATCTGTTCCGTCGCAGTCTGTACCGAAAAGGAACGAGGCCCAGGTCGAAAGCGGTCTGGACATTCGCCCGGGCCAGCCCTATCCGCGGGGAGCCACGTGGGACGGCATTGGGGCCAACTTTGCCCTGCATAGTGCCCACGCCGAACGGGTAGAACTGGTGTTGTTTGACGACGCCGAGGATCGGGAACCTGTCGCCACGTTCGAACTGCCAGAGAAAACGGGGCCCATCTGGCACGGCTACGTGGTCAACGTGCGCCCCGGTCAGCTTTACGGCTACCGCGTTTACGGGCCCTACGATCCGGAAAACGGGCACCGGTTCAACCCCAACAAAGTCTTGCTCGACCCCTACGCGAAGGCCATCGGGCGTCCCCTGCGCTGGGACGACAGCCTCTTCGGGTACGACGTGGAGGACGAGGAGGAAGACCTCTCGTTCGACACGCGGGACAGCGCCCCCTACGCGCCCCTCGCAGCCGTGGTGGAGGAAACCTTCGCCTGGGGCAACGACCAGTCGCCCGAGATTCCATGGGAGGACACCATCATCTACGAGACGCACGTGAAGGGGATGACCCAGCAGCACCCGGACGTCGCCGAGTCGCAGCGGGGCACGTATCTGGGGCTGGCCTGCAAGCCCGTCATCGACCACCTCAAGAACCTGGGCGTCACCACGGTGCAGCTCCTTCCGGTCCACGCCAAGCTGCACCGCCGGGAGCTGCTGGAAAAGGGCCTCCGCGAGTACTGGGGATACAACACGCTCTCCTACTTTGCCCCGGAGCCCGAGTACGCCGCAAATGGGCCGGAGAGCGCCGTGCGCGAGTTTAAAATGATGGTCCGTGCCCTCCATGACGCTGGGCTGGAGGTGATCATTGACGTGGTGTACAATCACACCTGCGAGGGAAACCGTCTGGGGCCCACGCTCTCGTGGCGCGGCGTCGACAACCGCACCTACTACAAGCTCACGCCCGACGACGATCGGTACTACATGGACTACACGGGGACGGGCAACACCCTCGACCCGGGCGACTCGTACGTCCTTCAGATGATTATGGACAGCCTGCGCTACTGGGTGACCGAGATGCATGTCGACGGCTTTCGGTTCGACCTCGCCTCGGCCCTGGCGCGCGAGCTGTACGACGTCAACATGCTTGGCTCCTTCTTTAAGGTGGTGCAGCAGGACCCCGTGTTGAGTCAGGTGAAGCTCATCGCCGAGCCCTGGGACGTGGGGCCGGGGGGCTACCAGGTCGGCTCGTTTCCCTGGCAGTGGGCCGAGTGGAACGGCCGCTACCGCGACACCATCCGCCGCTTCTGGCGGGGCGACCGTGGCCTCAACGGCGACGTGGCCACCCGCGTCACTGGCTCCAGCGACCTCTACGAACGATCGGGCCGACGGCCGTTTGCCTCTGTCAACTTCGTGACGGCCCACGACGGCTTTACCCTGCAGGATCTCGTGAGCTACGAGCAGAAGCACAACGAGGAAAACAAAGAGGGCAACGAGGACGGTCACGACGAAAATCACTCCACGAACTGTGGCACGGAAGGGCCCACCGACGACCCGGCGGTGATCGAGTGCCGTGAGCGACGCAAGCGGAGCCTCATGGCCACCCTCCTCTTGTCGCAGGGCGTGCCCATGATTTTGGGGGGCGATGAGCTCTCCCACACACGGCGGGGCAACAACAATCCCTACTGTCAGGACAACGAAATTACCTGGTACGACTGGGACCTCGACGAGCGTGAGCAGAAATTTCTCGAGTTCGTGCAGCGACTCACGAAGTTCCGCAAGGAGCACCCGAGTTTTCGGCGGCGGCACTTCCTTGACCCGGCCGAGGAGGAGGACGGGACGGGTGATGTTCTCTGGTGGCACCCCGACGGGCGCGGGATGACGCAGGACGACTGGCACGATGACGACCTGCGGGCCTTCGGCTATCTGCTGCGGGGCCGGAACCTTGCGCCCGACGCGCAGGGGCGCCCGCGTAACGATGATTCATTTCTTGTGCTCATGAACCAGGGTGGCGGGCCCGTCGAGTTCGAGATGCCGCAAGAGACCAATGAGCTGGAGGACTTGAGCTGCAAAGCCTGGCACGTCGTGCCCGAATTGGCGGGCGTTCTGGAAGGGACTGGCCCCATCGATCCGGGGGGACTGCTCACCCTGCGCCCCCACCGGCTGCTGGCCCTGCGGGCGGAGTGAGACGGGACGTGAGGCGGAGCCCCCGCGACGTGCCGCAAGTAGAATCTTGATGGCGTCGGCAAGGACGAGCGGCAACGAACGCTGCGATTGTCTTACGCCTCGTAGACAGGTACCGAGTTCGAATCGAGGACGATCACATGCGAACCCCGTTCGGTTTCTGTCACCTGGGGGGGGGACTTCGGGGATGGTCTCCCGTCTGGAAGCGGCAGAGGCCGCGACGGTAGGTCCGCAGAGCTCTGTCGCGCTGGGCACGTTGCCACGTCCCGTCGTTGCGGCCATGGTCACACTGCAGGGATCGAAAGGGGAGGTGCCTCTTTGGCAGAGGCCCGTAACGCTTCTCCGGGCGCTTTCCCTTAAAAGACGGCGATCCGACCTCGGAACGCGCTTGCGCCGTCCTCCGCCCACACGAGAGGCACAAACACCGTGGAGCTTCTTGAGATTATTTCCCTCTGGGGCATTCGGGAGCCGTTCAGTACATTGAGCCACGCGCTCGGGGCCCTGTTGGCACTGGGGGCTACGGTCCTCTTGGTCCGCCGCGCCCGGGGACAGGGACGGGCGGGGTGGGCGACGGCCGTCTACGGAGGCACCGTGGTCCTGGCCTTTTCGGCGAGCTCGCTCTTTCACTACGTAGAGGGGCCTCCGGGTCGCCTCGACCTCTACGGGAAAATTGATCATGTTGCGATCTTCCTCCTTATCGCCGGGACGGGCACCGCCATCTATTCCGCCCTCAAAGCGCGGTGGGCGGACCAGCTCTTGGCCCTGGCCTGGGGCCTCACCCTACTGGCCATCGCCGTCGAACTAACGGTCGAGTCGCTAGGGGGGTGGAAAATCGCCATGATCTACCTCGCCGTGGGGTGGACATGCAGCTTGGGACTATTTGCGACGGCTCAACTCGCCCCTTGGCGTCGGTTGCGCTCGTTCATCGCCGGGGCGTTGGCCTTCAGCGTCGGGGCAGTCGTCTTCGCCACCGAATGGCCCGTGCTGTGGCCGGGGGTTGTCGAGGGCCACGAAGTGTTTCACGTGCTGGTCCTCATTGGGGAAGCGTTTCATTTCCACTTCGTGTACCGGTACTGCACGTGTCCGACAGCCTTCTGTGAACCCGGTTCTGTGCTTGCCTCGGAGCCGACCCTCCCCGACGTGGGGATTCATTGATCGTCCATCGGTCGGGGCAACGCAGTACGGTGTTTGCGACGGTATTCGCCTCCAGGCGTCGGTCCAGGCAGGCGGAGAGGAGGCAGAAGGACGCTTCAGGTGGATTCCTGATCCCGACATGTCAGCACCGAGGCGATAGCTCGACGATCGTCCGGGGCCATGAACCGGTAGAGTGGTCAATGAGCCCGTCTGGTCGCTGAAGCATCATCCTTTGGCGAGGCCTCCGGCGGGGGCCGGAATGGGAGGCAGGAACCCAGGACCCACCACAGGGATACCGGTTGACAGCGTAGTCTCAAGACGTCCCCGCAGCACTTCGTAATTCGGAAATCGACAGAGCGAGAACGTGGACGCGTACTTCCGAAAGTATCCCGGTCTGCTACTTGGAGGGATGGCGGCGGCCGGCATGATTAAGGTCGGTGCCCTCCTTTGGCAGGAGAAGCTCAGCGCGTGGCCGCTGCTGCACGTGCTCGTCGTTCCCCTTGCCCTCACTGGCCTCGTCCTGGGGATTGGGGCCGGTCACGATCGGCTCGTGTCACTCTCGGTCGCGCGGCGTCTCGCACCGGTCGGCGGACTTCTTCTCCTCACCGTGCCCCTTGCCGGAGCGGTTCTCGGCCTGGAGACGGGCATGCTCGTGGCGGCGACGGTCGGGCCGATCGGGACGGCACTGGTAGGGCCTCGGCTGGGCCACCCGGAGACCTCGATCGGCGCTGTTCTGCGCGGGGGATCGGACTCTTCGACGGAGCACGTCGAGGCGTGACGAAACGCCTTCCGTCGGCTCGCCCGGTGGATCTCGAAGAGAAGCGGGCACGCGGCCCTGTCATCCCCGTCGAGGTGTGCCCAATGCGCCTCTGAATCTCTGCTCTCCGCGATCCAGGATCGGGTGTCCATGGCCAACTCCCGCCGCACTGAGGTCCCGCCGGGACAACCGGCGGAGACTCTGCCGTCCCTGCTCAAGGTCCTCGTGCACAAGGGCACGCTGGGGCCAGAGCACGTTCATGGCCGTGTCTCCGGCGAAGAGGGCGCCTCCATGGGGGAGAAAGGCCAACTGGCCCTTGCAGTGGCCGGGGGCTTCCTCCAGGCCGTCGGCCGAAAGCACCGTCTCCCCGTTCTGTACTCGACGTTCGATCTCCGCCGCTGGGATTTGATCGGGGACTCCCCGGGCGTGGGGTCGGTGCGGGACTCAATCAAGGGGCCTGGAGTCAGGGTCTAGGGACGCTGGAATCCGTCCCTGCTCCCCGAGAGCAGCGTTCGCGGGATGTCCACAGGCCTCGGCCTCCGTTTTTCTCCCCAGCATTCTGCCGCGTGCCACCATCGTCGGCCCTTGTCGGCGGACAGTGGGCGAGGATCCCCGAGGTAGTTCGGGAAGTCCGATCCGAATTCCTCTACGCGACCGACGCTACGCGTCCCGATGGTGTCTGGTCAATGGCCTCGGTCAGCCCTGCACTGGTGAAGGGCTTGCTCACGTACGCGTCAAATCCCTCGTCGAGCAATTCTTGACTGTCACCAGGCAGAATGCAGGCCGTTAGTGCAATGCCTGGGACTTCGCCGGCGTCCTCCCGGTTCCGATCGTGTGGGGAAGCTGCGTTCCGGAGCCGAGGGGGATATCCAGGAGAAGAAGGTCAAACGGGGTCGACTCCACTGCGTCCAGCGCCCATCCTTCGAGGGGCAAGAGCGGACGGCGAAGTGGTTTCGTGAGAACGTCTCTACGGCCTTCAAGGAGGCCAGGGAGGAAGCTGGGCTACGGAGGAGCTCCCCTCCATTCCCTCCGTCATGGATTCTGCCCGGCGCTGGCGGAGGCTGGAAAGTCGGCTGTGGTCATCAAAAAGGCCGCCCGGCACGCGGACATCAGCACCTCTACGTGTACGTCCACGTGGCCCGAAAGAAGCGCAAGAGCGAAGTCGACGATGTCTTCGGGGACACGTAGCTGCCCCAAAGCCGGGGAAAAGTAGACGGCCAGACTGAGCCATAGGAGTATGTTTGAAATATGTGTGCTAGTCGTTATTATGGCCGGGAGTTTGCTCCTGGTTTCCATTGCATCCTACAGTAGCGCCAATCAGCACCACTCCCAATGCCTCACGCCCAAAATTCCAGTCCCTCGGCATCTCCGGACCACGCCTTGCGCATCACCGACACCTGGAAGGCCCGCCGCGGAGAGACCAAGCCCCGGCCGCTATTTGAGTCACGGGTCCCCGCCGGTTTCCCCTCGCCCGCCGACGACTACGTGGAAGCGTCGCTAGACCTCAGCGAGGAGCTGATCCAGAAGAAAGAGGCCACCTTCTTCGTCCGCGTGGCCGGGGATTCGATGACCGAGGCCGGGATCCACGACGGGGACATTCTAGTCGTTGACCGGTCGGTAGAGCCCGACGATGGGGCCATCGTCGTGGCGGCCCTCGACGGGGAGCTCACCGTGAAGCGCTACGAGGTGCGTTCCGGACTCCCCTACCTGATGCCGGAAGCCGAGGACTACGACCCCATTCCCATCCGGGACGGCCAGGAGCTGGTGGTATGGGGCGTCGTCCAACATGTGGTCCATGACGTCTCTTGATCGACGGACCTCCGATCGCCGCCGTGTGCGGCCTTGAGCACCGCCTCAGCGCTTCTCCGTGTCCCCTACGCTGCCTGCCCATGGACCACGTCTTTGCTCTCATCGACTGCGAGAACTTCTACGTCAGCTGCGAGCGGGTCTTCGATCCGTCGCTCCGGGAGGTGCCCGTGGCCGTCCTCTCGAACAACGACGGGTGTATCATTGCCCGCTCGGAAGACCTGAAGGCCGAGGGCATCCCGATGGGCGCGCCTCTCTTCCAGTGGGAAGAGAAGCTCGAAGAGCTAGGGGCCGAGGTCCTGTCGTCCAATTACACGCTCTACGGGGACATGTCCCGCCGTGTCCACTCGATCCTTGGGGAGGAGGCCCTGGAGCTGGAGCGCTACTCGATCGATGAGGCGTTTCTTGCGCTTCCGGCCCTAAAGCGAGAAAACCTCCAGCGCCTGGCCGACCGGATCCGCCGGAAGATCCGGAGGCAGGTCGGCGTGCCCATTCGGGTAGGCATCGGCCCCACGAAGACGCTGGCGAAGGTGGCCGACGAAAACGCCAAGGCGCGGAAACGAGCAGGCTGGGGACAGGGCACCTACGTCTGCCCGCCGGAGCCGGAGCTGGAGGAGCTGCTCGGCTGCGTTTCGGTCGGGGACATCTGGGGCGTCGGCAGCGCCTACGAGAAGAAGCTCCACGAAAAGGGCATCGTCAGCGCCGCGGAGTTCCGCGGCCTGCCGGACCCGTGGATCCGAAAGGAGATGACGGCGGTGGGCCTCCGGACGGCGTGGGAGCTCAGGGGCCGATCGTGTCTCGACCTGGAGCTGGTGCGCCCGGACCGAAAGACGCTGGTGCGGTCTCGTTCTTTCGGCGAGCGAGTCCGCTCCAAGCAGAATCTCCGGGAGGCCCTCGCTAAACACAGCCAGCGGGCCGCCGAGAAGCTCCGGGAGGAAGATCTGGTGGCCCGCGGCATCAAGGTGTTTATCACGACGAAGCGGTTTGGAGAGCCGCCCTTCTACTCGAACGGGGTGGCAGGCTCACTGGGAACCCACACGGCCCGAGGAGCACCGTTCGTCACGGCGTCCCGCCGGCTCCTCGAACCGATCTATCGGGGCGGCTACGGCTACAAGAAGGCCGGCGTGTGCCTCTACGACATCCGGCCGTCACGGCCCCATCAGGAAAGCCTGTTTGGCCGCAGGAGGGAGGAGGATGAGGATCTGATGGCGGCCGTCGACCAGATCAACGCCGAGCACGGGAAGAACGCTATCGGCCTTGCGGCCGCCAGACTGCCCCCGGGCCGAGAGTGGACGATGAAGCGGCAGCAGCGGTCCCCGCGGTATACGACGCGGTGGGATGAGCTTCCGGTAGCGACGGCAGGGCATACCTAATGAGTTTTGCGGATCAAAATCGGTAGATCGGCGTCACCCTTCGACTTCCATTCCGACCACTTGACCTGAAAGAACCGATGCC
>CAZMDV010000086.1:0-9043 GCA_964564875.1 uncultured Salinivenus sp. | reverse complement strand
ATGTGGGCGTACATGTACACCGTGGGCCCGCAACTGTAGAAGCGGAGGTGCTCCTTCTCGATCGGCTCGACCGGTTCAGTCTCGTGCGTGAGGGTGTTGTAGAGGTGAAAGGTGCGCGAGGACATGTGCGGGAGGGCCTGCGGGAAAGTGGGGAAGTCAGTGAAAAACACACCACTCGGCTGTACCTTGTACCTCACGGATTGTGCCGTGACTTCCGCGTGGATCGGGGCAGGGGCCGGAGCTTGGAAGATGGAAAATTGGAAGATTGGGGAGGGGATGGTGGAGCTGAACAGATCGTTCTGATCATCCCGTCGAATCCACGTCGTCGGCGTCCCACCCATCGACCTCGTCGCGGAGCGCCTGCAGGTGGTCCCAGTAGCGGGCGATCGTGCGACGGCCCTCCTCGTTCAACGATGCGGTGGTGACTGGCGTCTTTCCCTCGAACGACTTGTCCACGTCCACCAGCCCCGCCTCTTCAAGCCGCGACAGGTGGCTTGAGAGATTGCCCCGCGTGAGCCCGGTCAGGCGCCGCAGGAAGGTAAAATCCGTCTCCCCACAGGACGAGAGGGCTGTGAGGATCGACAGCCGCGCGGGCTCGTGGATCAGCTTGTCGAGGTCCGCGAGGCGTTTGAAAGGTATGTCGGAGTCCGAGCTACTCATCGGCTCCCACCTCCGCATCGTCCATCGGGCCGAAAGCGTCGACGAGGAGGCGATGGTTGTAGAGCCCGATGCCCGCGACGACCGCCCCGAGCATTATGTAGCAGAGGGTCTGAACGACGGCGACGGGCCATCCAGGACAATATCCCCATCATGTAGACCATCCATGTTGGGAGCGAGATTGAGCCTGCGCCGAGAGGAGAGGTCGGGCTTTGATCCTGAGTGACGTGCCCGTACGCCGCACGGTAGCGGCGGTGCATGTAGTACGCCCAGGGGGCCGTCAGCAGCGCCGAGCCGCCCAGGAGGGAGAGCGGGAGCCACCCAGTGTCCAACCACGCAGGCCGGATCACGGCCGTCGTCAGGGTCGCAACCGCCAGTATGATCCCGGCTGGGAGATAGCACCACCCTTTCAATGAGTGGTAGAATCGGGTGTAGAAGTGGATGTGGTCGGCCGAGCGGAGAGATGTGCCGGCCCCTACGTCCGCGGACGACGAGCTCATTGACCAGAGATAGTGGAAAGCAAACCAGTTTGTCACGCAAATCCTGCCACGAGAGCAGCCCACGTGTGTTTCAGGGAAACCTGTTTGCATGACAAACACCCGCGGCTCCTACCGCTCTTGCAGGAATGAAAGAACATTGCCTCTTCGCTCGCGGTGCTCTACGGATCGGAGTGGGCCTGATCGCGTGGGAACGTGGAGGGAGACGCGTCGAAGGCCTTTTCTTCGTCTCCAAACCACCGCGGCGGGTCGTGGCCGTGGCCGCCCCACGGGTGGCAACGAAGAAGACGGTGAACGGACAAAATCAACCCTTTTACCGCCCCGTACTTCCGGAACGCCTGGATTGCGTAGTTGGAGCACGTCGGTTGGTACCGACACGTACCGCCAAAGTGGGGCGACAGAATCAGTTGGTACGCCCGCACAAGTCCGACGAGCAGGAGGCGGGGGAGCCGGACCAGCATGGACCAAAGGCGGCGCATGGAAGGAGGGACGCTGGGATGCATTAGAAGTATCCCGTAAACGCAGTGTTGGGCGGACGGATTCGGAGTGACGAAGCTCTTCGGCCGCGCCCCGGCTCTCACAATAACGTACTGTCGGATATGTCTTCAGCTCGCAACCCGCTTCTCGACGCCGTCACGTTCGACGACGACGGCCTCGTTCCCACCATCGTGCAGGATGCCGAGACCGACCAAGTGCTCATGATGGCATACATGACCGAGGCGACGCTCCGCGAAACGCTCAACACCGGGCGAATGGTGTATTGGAGCCGCTCCCGGCAGGAGCGGTGGGTGAAGGGCCAGACGAGTGGCCACACCCAGGCCGTCGAGGAGGTGCGAGTCGACTGCGACGGGGACACGTTGCTTTTCAAGGTGCGGCAAGAGGGCGGCGCCTGCCACACCGGACATCGCTCGTGCTTCTACCGCCGCGCCGCCAACGAAACCTTCGTTGCGGACGGGGACCAGGTGTTCGATCCAGACGCCGTATACGGCGATCCATGAGGGGGAAGGACGGCTCTGTTCACTGTTCGTCCTCTTTCAGTTCGTCCTCTAGATGATCGGGAATCTCTTCCGGGATCGTCCAGCGGTAGACGGTGTCACTATCCATCTCCACTCGTTTCTCCGATTCCCATTCGTCCATGTCGAAGTCGTGGGAGACCACCGGCGTGCCAGGGGCAAGCTCTTCGAAGAGCTTCGGTCGTAGTTCCTTATTGACGGAGGGAAGCAGATACAACGTCACGGCGGTCGCCTCGCTGATGTCAGCTTCGAAGAGGTCTCCCTGCCGGAACTCTACGAGATTACTCACCCCAGCCTCCTGGGCGTTCTTGCGGGCCTCCTCTACCAGGTCCGAATCGATCTCGATCCCCACGCCGCGCGCCCCGTACTTCCGGGCGGCGCGAATCACGATGCGTCCGTCTCCGCTCCCAAGGTCATACACGACGTCGTTCTCGTCGACATCGGCCATCTCCAGCATTCGGTCCACGACCGGCTTCGGGGTCGGCACGTATGGCACGTCCGAATTCTGGGACTCGGGCATGACCTCCAGCCCAGGCACCGGGATGGGGGAGCCCACCGTGTCCGTCTCCTGGCCATGGGCCGGGTACGGTCCCCCGACAGCCAAGACGAGACTGAGCAAGAGCAACGTGTGCGAGATGGTCTGAAGGCGCTTCATGGGGTGGGGCGTGAAGGGGAAAGAAAGCGGCGAAGGAGCGAAAGTGAGAAGTGGCCGTCAGAAGCTGATTGGCGGACGCTCGGCGGCCTGCGCGTCGCCCACTGTGTCTCGGCTTCGCGTCAACCCACCACACAGCTTCTCAGGGACTCAATTCGAGGTCTCGATCTTGGCGGAGCAGAAGAAGGGGAATGCCGGCGAGAAGCACCCCGACGCCCAGCAGGGCCCCGATTCCGGTGTAGGCCACGCTCGACCAAAGCATGTATCCGCAGGCCGCGCAGAAGGCGAGGGGGGTAACAGGATACAGGGGTACGCGGAACGGACGGGGGACGTCGGGTTCCGTCCAGCGAAGGACAAAGAGGGACGCGCCCGCCAGGCCGAAGAAGAGCCAGAACACCGGGGCGGTGTAGTCGACCATCGACTCGAACCCCTGCCGCGTGGCGGCCCCGACGCCAACGAGGGCCAGGGAAATGCCTCCCTGCACCAGAAGGGCATTCGCGGGCGTCTCGGAATCTTCGTCCCAGCGGCCCAGGAACCGGAACATGGAAAAGTCGCGCCCAAGCGCGAAGGTGGTTCGCGCCCCGGTAAAAATCGTCGCGTTCGTGGAGCTTAGGGCGGCCGCGACCACTAGAAGGCTCAGGAGCTGAGCCCCCGGTTCTCCCAGGGCCGCGCGCATGAGATCGGCGGCCACGACATCGGAGTTGCTCATTCCAGCCAACCCCAGCCCCTGAAGGTAAGCCCAGTTCACGAGGAGGTAGAGGCTCGCAATCAGACCGAGGCTTAGGAAGAAGCCCCGGATCATGTTGCGCCGAACGTCGCGCACCTCAGCCGAGAGATAGGCCGCCTCGTTCCAGCCCCCATACGTGAGGAGCACGAACACCATGGCCATCCCGAAGCTCCCGTTTGCTCCGCCTGACGACGATTCCGCGGCCACCTCGGGGGCGCTGGAGCCCGGGATCAGAAACACCCCCGCGAACACGATGACGATCAGTCCGACAATCGTGGCGAGGGTGAGTCCTCGCTGCACGTTCTTGCCCTGCCGGACGCCCGCCACGTTGAGCCCAGTCAGCCCAATGATGGCCAGTGCGGCGTAGATCGACGACGAGTAGGGGCCGAGCGACCAGAGGTCGGTGGCGTAGTCGCCGAACACGAAGGCCAACAGCGTAATCGACCCGGTCTGGATCACTACCATGCGCGCCCACGCGAAGAGGAACGCCAGCCAGCCCCCAAAGGCCCGCTGGAAATAGTAGTAGTCCCCCCCCGCGTGGGGGTAGGCCGTGGTCAGCTCGGCGTAGCACAGGATTCCCACCAGCGACACCCCGACGCCGAGGAGCCACGCGAGAAGCATGACAGTTCCACTGCCCGTGTTGCTCGCTACCAGTGCGGGCGTCTTGAACACGCTGGCCCCGATGACGACGCCGACAGTGAGGGCGACTACGTCGAAGGTGGAAAGGGTCGACGCCAGTCGCGTCTGGGGGGATTGGTCCATTCCGGAGGACGAAACGGCGGTTCGTAAGAAAAGCACCCCCTCCCTGACTCATTTCTCGGGACGACGAGCCCGCTCGACAGGGGCAAAAAATTCGAACCGGCTCACCAGTCACAGCCTGCTTCGCCTGCAGGGACGTACGGGCTGGGCTGGGGCACGTTCGCCGGGCATTCCCGAATGCCCCTGGAACCGGACGAACATTGGTCGGCTGAGCCCGAATTGGGTGAGGAAGGTCGGGACCCCTAAAGAAGGAGTCGCGGCATTGAAACGCAATGACGCCACCATTGAGATGGTTGCTGCTCCTATCAGACTGCGCCCCGGGGGTGTTTTCGAGGAGACGGCGAATGGCAGACCGCTGATCAGTCGCTTTCTGCGGCGGTCCGCCGACAAAGTTGGCAAGGGGGGTGTACCCCGCAACGTGCGTGAGCCCGGGCTTATTTCAAGGATGATCCCGCGCAGTGAAAAAGTCCGAAAGCATGCTTATCTTTGCCCTCCCACAATTCTTCCACTGTCGGAATCGCACCGATGTTTGATGACCGGCCCAAGACACTTATCCTCTTGGGGAAGGCAGTGGGGGCCGTGATGCTCTGCGAGGCGGTCGGACTTCTGGCTGGCTGGGCCACCCAAACCTCCGTGACCACCTGGTACCCCACCCTGGCTAAGCCAGGCTTCACACCGCCAGACTGGGTATTTGCACCGGTCTGGACCGTGATGTACGCCCTGATGGGCATTGCTGCCTTTCTGATCTGGCGCTGTGGCACCGGTCGCACTCGGGTGCGAACGGCACTTGCGGCCTTCGGGGCACAGCTTCTCCTCAACGGAGGGTGGTCGTTCGCCTTCTTCGGGGCGCGGTCCCCGACCCTCGGGCTCCTCGTCATCGTCTCCCTGTGGATCGCCCTGGCCTGGACGGTCGACCGATTTTTCCGAATCCGGCCGGCCGCTGGCTGGCTATTGGTGCCTTACCTCGCGTGGGTAACCTACGCTCTTGCCTTAAATGCGGCCATCTGGGGACTAAATTGAAGCGTTCGCCGTGCCGACGGCCCGGCATGCAGCCGGTGCGCCCTCAGAACTCAAAGAGCGAACTGCCAAGGCCCTCCACCTGCGACCCCCGACCCTCCCGTGTCGTTCTCATACGCTCTGCGGATTCGCAGGGGCGGGTTCGGGCGAAGACAGCTCGTCCTGCTCGGCCGCCCGCTGTTCGACCCAATCGGCAAGAGCGCGGAGCTGGCCGGCGAAGAGAATCCCGTGCGCCCACCGAATGAGGGTCCAGTAGACCGTTCCGGTCAGTCCTTTCGGCTCGAAGAATACCGTCTGCGTAATGCAGCTGCGCCCGTCCGCCTCCGGCGTCACCTCGAACTGCAACCAGGCTCGGCCCGGGAGGCGCATCTCAGCGCGCAGACGCAACAGGCGCTCGTCGTTCCGCGCCTCCACGCGCCAGAAGTCGACCGTGTCGCCCACGCGCAGCGTCCCGGCGCTCCGGCGGCCCTGCCGAAAGCCCACCCCCCCCACCAGTTGGTCGATCCAGCCGCGCAGGCGCCAGAGCGCGTCGCCGTAGAGCCACCCGGTCTCGCCCCCAAGGCGCTCGATGGTGTCGAAGGCCAGGGCGGGAGCGGCCTCCACGGCGATGGTCCGTTCTTCGCGGTAGAGGCCTTCGGTGAGCTCCAGCCGCGTCGACGGGGTGTCGGTGGGCACCGAGGAGACGGCGCTGTCCCAGACGGTGGGGATGGTATCAGACTTGGTGCGGCGCAGGGCGAGCCGCACGGCCGCCTCGAACGAAATGGGTTCAACGTCGGGGAAGAGGGTTCGGGCCTTCGCGGGATCGTCTACGACGACCTCATTGTCGAGTCCTTCGATGAGGGGACGAGCGATGGTGTTGGAGATTGGCGTCACGAGCCCGATCCAGTGGGAAGAAAGACGCGGTGTGAGGACGGGCACGTTCACAACCCATCGGGTTAGGCCCCGCACGGCCGCGTAAATTTCAAACATTTCGGCGTAGGTAAACACGTCAGACCCGCCGATCTCGACAATTTCCCCGGCACTGGCCGGCCGCTCGAGGGCCGCCATGAGGTACTGGAGCACATCGCGGATGGCGATGGGCTGGGTCGGCGTGTGGACCCACCGCGGACAGATCAGAATCGGGACGCGCTCGGTGAGGTACCGGACCAGCTCAAACGAGAGGCTTCCCGATCCGACAATCTGCGCGGCCCGAAATTCCGTGACGGGCACTGGTCCGTCGCGGAGGACCTTTCCGGTCTCAATTCGGCTTTGTAGGTGCTTAGACTGCCGCTCGCCCTTCGGCCGCATGCCGCCCAGATAGACGATGCGCTGCACACCCGCGTCCTCGGCGGCCCGGCGGACGTTGGTGGCGGCTCGGCGGTCTCGCTCTTCGAACGTGTCTTCCCCCGCACCGAGCGAATGAATCAGGTAGTAGACCACGTCGACCCCCTCCATCGCCGGCGGCACCGTGCTGGCCTCCAGGGCATCGCCCACGGCCACCTCCACCTCATCACTCCAGGGCTGGGCCCGGAGCCGATCGGCACTGCGCACAAAGCACCGGACCGCGTAGCCTTCGCGGAGCAAACAGGGCACAAGACGACCCCCGACGTAGCCGGTCGCTCCGGTCACGAGGACGGTCGCGGTCGAGGAGGAAGTGAGCGACATGGACTTCAGAGATGATCTGAGGAATGATCTGAAAGTATGGTCAGGGTTTAAACAACGGCCACACCCGGACAGGAGTTGCCGAGCACGAAGGGGTGGGTGCCGCTCCGTGCCGCCATTACGAGAATGTTTCGCCGAAAGGGAACCAGGTTTCTCGTCTGAATTTTGTACAGCCGGTTTTGAGGTTGTTGCTCGCCTTGCTATCTTCCCTGTACACCCTATCCTCTCACAACAGACGACGCACCATATCATGGCTGAAGTTGAAGAAACCAAAACCTGGCCAGAGCTCGCCATCGGTCTGTACGACAAGCTTACGGGTCGTGGGGCCGAGATTACGTACGACTTTCAAGACTTCGACCTTCTCGTGCCTAGTAAGGCCGGTGAGGATCCGGAGCACGCGCACTGGAAGATGGACGGCATTCTGAAGATCCGAACAAAGGAGAACGGATCGTAGGTGATCCCGTCGCCCGCGCAAGATTGCTAGCGCGACGGTGCGGCAGGGGGCGTCCCTCACGTGAGCGGACGCCCCCGTTGCCGACACCGTTTTGAGCCCCTCAATTCCTTCTGTTCCCATCCCGTCCACGGTGAGGAGGGACTCGAATACCCACTTCCCCAACGAACACACGCACGACATGGCCCTTCCCCTCGAAGTTCTCGCCGACCTGCAACTGGCCGTTGACGGAGAAGACATTGACATTCGGGGGACCGGGGATCACATCGTCGTGGACCTGCCAAGCCTGCGGGCCGGACGCCGTCTTCTCAGCTCCGGTCCCTTCGCCACCAATCGCGCCCGGACGACCGGCCGCGTCCACGAAGTCCTTCGCATCTCGGGCCTCACGGCGGAGGTGCGGCTGCAGGGGGATCCGATCGCCCGCCTTGGCGCTGGGGCACGCCCCGGCACGCTCGGTCGTCTCCTGAACCTCGACGGCGTCGAAGTGCGTCCCACCCGCCCCCTCCGGGCTGCCGTTCGCCGTCGACCCCTCGTGACGGGCGCCGTAGTGGCCGGGCTGCTCGCGTTGCTCGGGTGGTGGCTGCTCCGGGATTGATCGGCGTAACGAGCGGCAACGATTCCCGACGAAGCCGAGTCCCAGTGGCCCTGTTCTTCTCGATTCCATTCCTAACGCCATGCCGCAACGCGCCGCTCGACCCGCGCTCCTCCTCTTCGTCGTCGGCAGCCTCCTTCTTGGCTGCGCCAGCCCCTCCGCCGCGCCGGAGACCGAGCCTGAGACGGCCCCCGTCACCGATTCGTCGTACCTGACGGCCGACCTGTGGAACGACGGGCAGGCCGAAGTGGCGTTCTACCGCGTCGAGCGTACCCGGGATCAGTACGGCCGCCCCACCAAGCAGCGCTTTATGGCGGGCACGTATCTGGTGAAGCATCGATTTGGTCCCGCTCAGATGAGCAAGAGGACGGACGGGTCGGGAGTCCCCGCCTTCAAGTACGCCTTCTTCTACGAAGTCGAGAGCGGGTCCTACCAGTATAAACGCAACTGGGTCGTCAATGCGCGTCAGAAGGACCTGCGTCCCTTCAAACAGTCGTTCACAAGCTTCGACTGGTGCTCGAACCTGTACCGCGAGCTTGCATTTCCGCGCGAGGGGGCCGTCGAGGTGCGAAAGCGCAGCGACGACTACGGCAACCGCCGCGACTCCTTCGCCGCCCAAGCCCATTCGTACCCGTCCGCCCAAATTCCCCTGTTGGTCCGAGGCCTCGACTTCAGCGAGACGGATACGCTTTCCGTCTCCGTCGCGGTCGCCGACAGTGCCGCGCATGTGCCGGCTCGGGCAGTGCTGGCGGGCACCGACACCGTGGAGACGGACGCAGGCTCGTACGAGACCGAGCGTATCAGCGTGACCTACGAGTCCCCCATCCCCTCGCCCGTCGGTGAACGAAGCGCCTCGACTGAGACGTACTGGCGTGGCACCGGCCCCGATCGGCTCCTCGTCCGGATGCGTGCCGAGAGTGGGCGCTACCGCATGGCGCTGGTGGAGCACCTCCGTACGTCGTACTGGAAGGAAAACCTCTGGCCCAAGCTGGCCCGCGTGCGCGAGCGACCGTGAATCAAACTCTTGGGGGGTAGAA
>CAZMDV010000085.1:0-9067 GCA_964564875.1 uncultured Salinivenus sp. | reverse complement strand
CCTCTTAAGCTCAGAATGTTCAACGTTTGGCGTCTTGCGCTCGCCGAAAAGGGGTTTAGTCCTACGAGTTCTACTGACATTTTCGACTGGAATCCGTAGAACAAAACGGCTCAGGACGAGAGACCGCTTGCCCGCACCGTGGCCTCTGGTTTGGATTTGACCCCCATCCTTCCGTGGACTTCGCCCGGCTCACTCCTTAAGTTTTCCGTCCCCTTTCAGATTCACTCTTGTGTAGAACGCAGCAGCGATCAATTTCAGGCCCACTTTCGTCGCGACACGCCGCGGCGTGTCGCTGCTAAGGTGATGATGTCGGAGCGGCAATATCAAACCTGCATGGTTCTACCGAAGAGCGTTTAGGTGTACGTCCCCTTCTCAAATCATCGTCGCCTCCCGCGCCTTATGGTCCACCAAACGATGGTCTACCAGACATCCGACGCTCTCGACTTCCAGCGAGAGAACCTATCTCCCCTCCCTCGCCCCAACCGGGTCGTCCTTACCACTCCCACCCATTTTGACGTCGAGTACGTGATCAATCCCCACATGTCGGAGAATGTGGGGACAGTTCGCAAAGAAGTGGCTTGGCAGCAGTGGAAGGCGGTCCGCGCCGCGTATACCGCCCTCGACCGGGAGCCGGTCGTGGTCAACGGACAGTCCGGCCTCCCCGACATGGTGTTCTGCGCAAACCAGACCCTTCCCTACTGCGACCCCGAAGGCGACACGAAAGGGGTGGTGCTCAGCCGCATGCACAGCGAGCATCGGGAGGGCGAGGTGCCGTACTATGACCGCTTTTTCGACGATCGGGGGTACAACGTGGTGGAGCTTCCGGCGGACCTCGACGCGGATTTTGAAGGAATGGGGGATGCCCTCTGGCACCCCGGCCGACGCCTGCTCTGGGGCGGATACGGCTACCGAACGAGCCCCGACGCCTACGAGGCGGTGAGCGACCTCCTGGACGTACCGGTGGTGCTCCTCCGGCTCACGGACCCCGATTACTACCACCTCGACACCTGCCTGTGCCCCCTCGACGCGGAGCACGCGCTGGTGGCCCCCGAGGCGTTCGACGACACGGGCCTCGCTCTCATTGACGCGCTCTTCGATACCCCGATCGAGGTGCCCGACCACGAAGCCCGGCATCAGCTCGCCTGCAACGGGCACTGCCCGGACGGAAAACACGTCCTGATCCAGGAGGGCTGCGAACAGACGAACGAGCGGCTGCGGGCGCACGGCTTTGTCCCGGTCGAACTCGACACCAGCGAGTTTCTGAAGGCCGGCGGCTCGGTCTTCTGCATGAAACAGATGATTTGGTGAGCCAGAAGACAGTGCAGCGTTCCCTTTTAGACTGACCTCTATGATCCCGGCGTGCCCGAGTCGGTCCTCATTTCGGTGATTATCCCCACCCTGAACGAGGAGGGCACGCTTGGCCCCACGCTGCGTCGCCTCCAGCATCAGGCGGAGCCGTTCGAAATCATCGTCGTGGACGGAGGCTCAGGAGACGAGACGCAGACCCTCGCCCGATCCCGAGGTGCCACTGTGCTCGAAGCGCCGCAGGGCCGGGCCACACAGATGAACCACGGTGCGGAGCACGCGGCCGGCAGCGTGTTCCTCTTTCTTCACGCCGACACCCTTCTTCCCCCGGACGGCCTGTCAACCATCCGGAACGTGCTCGAGGACCGGGATACGGCCAGCGGCACGTTTCGACTTCAGTTCGACAATCCGACCCTCCTTCTTCGATTTTACGCATGGTGCACCCACTGGCCGTGGATCCGGCTCTG
This sequence comes from uncultured Salinivenus sp., assembly GCA_964564875.1. Classification (GTDB taxonomy): domain Bacteria; phylum Bacteroidota; class Rhodothermia; order Rhodothermales; family Salinibacteraceae; genus Salinibacter. The sequence goes on along the minus strand of CAZMDV010000085.1, from coordinate 7,295 downwards.
CTTCGGAGACCGGGCTCAGTTCGCAGAGCGATCCGCGTTCGAGGCCGTGGACGGCTTTCCGGAGTGGCCCCTCTTCGAGGACCTGGAGCTCGCGTCGCGCCTCTGCGAGCACGGGGGCTTCCGCTTCCTCGACACAGCCGTTACCACTTCGGCCCGCCGGTTTCGCCGGTACGGCACCCTTCGCCAGCAGCTCCGCAACCTCTACCTGTGGAGCCACTACATGTGGGGCACCGATCCGGAGCGTGTCGCCCATCTCTACCACGATCCGGCCCCGGATGCGAAGACGCAGCTGCACTCATGACCGCCGTGCGTCTCCCAAATGTAACGATCCTAAAACGCAATTTGCTTCTCTACGATTTTCGTAATACTACTGTAGTAGTAACGAGTCTCAAAAACGCCTCGCCATGAAGCGCAAATCCCTCACGCATCTCGGCGAAACCGAAATGGAGGTCCTTCACCACGTGTGGGACCTCGGCGAGGCCACCGTGGCCGACGTGCGCGAGCGCATCCTGGAGGATCGCGACGTGGCGTACACCACGATCATGACGGTGATGAAGAAGCTCGCCGAGAAGGGGTACCTCGACTACCACAAGGAAGGCCGCTCCTACGTCTACCAGCCCGCCCAAGAGCCGAACGAGGTCCAGCATAGCCTCCTGCAGCGCCTGATGGAGAAGGTCTTTCAGGGGTCGGCGTCGGCGCTCGTGCAGACGCTCGTGCAACGAGAGGATCTGTCCAACGACGAGCGGGCGGAGATCCGCGCCCTCATCGACGCCCTCGAAGAAGACACCGAGACCGATGATGCAGATCGTTCTTGACATTCTGTCCGATCTCGGGACCGCAACACTCCATCCGCTGTGGGTTCCGGTCCTGGCGTGGACCATTCTCGTTCTCCCGCTCTGGGCACTGTTGGAGCGAACCGACCGGTTGCACCCACTTGCCGAGTACCGTCTGACACAGGTGCTCCTGGCCGCCCTGCCGGTTGGGATCGCGGCGGCGAGCATCGGTGAGATGCTGCCCGCCGCCGCACAGCCCGCGGCCCTCTCGGGCCCGTCGGTGGTCGTGCTCCCGGCCATCGAGTCGACGCCCGAACCGGTTGCGGGGCCGTCTGCCTCGTGGTCGTGGATGCATGCGGTGGGGCTCCTCACTGTCGGCGCTCTGGGTGCCGGACTGTTCCGACTGGCCCGGCTCCTGCTCAACGTCGTAGCGGTGGGACGCGTCCGTCGGGTCCTGGACGCCGCCCCCTCGCCGTCCCTGCAGGCCGAGGCGGATCGGCTCGCGGATCGGCTCAACGTCCATCGTCCGGTTCGGCTCCGCACCAGACCGGAGGCCGACGTGCCCCTGACGCTCGGCGGCCTGCGCCCGATGATCCTGGTGCCGGAGCGCCTCGCAGAGGCGACGGAGGAGCTCCGCATGACGCTCCGACACGAGCTCGTCCACATTCGCCGCTGGGACGACCTCGCACAGCTGGCGGAGCGGTTCGTCGCCGCCCCGTTCGCCGTCCATCCGCTCGTGGGACGGCTCCAGCGGCGGATTGCCGAGGCGCGGGAGCGGGCCTGCGACGCAACGGTCCTCGACAACAGCGAGACCCCCGCAGGCGACTACGCGCGCCTCCTTGCCACCTTTGCCGACGGCAGCGGCCCGCGTCGCCTCGGGGCGCTTTCGCTTTCCGAATCGCCCTCTTCCCTTACCGACCGTCTTTCTGCCATGCGCTCTTCGATGCCTTCGCTCCTCTCCTCTCGCTTTGCCCTCGGCACTGCCCTCGTGGCGGTGGGCCTCGCCCTCACGGTCGGCGTGGTCGCCTGCTCGGACAGCGTTGCCCCCTCTATCGAAGCGCCCGAGCAGGCGGCTGCGCCCCAGTCGCTGCAGGAAGTGCCACTCCCTACAGGGGACAGCCCCTTATACGTGGTGGACGGAGAAGTGCGGGACTCTACCTACCTCAGCTCTCTTAACTCCGAGGACATTGCCTCCGTCGAGGTCTTGAAGCCCTCCGCTGCAACCGAGGAGTACGGAGAACGCGGTGCCAATGGTGTCGTCATCATCACGACGACGCGAGGGGCAACCGAGGAAACGACTGCCGCCGAGCAGACAGACGAGGAGGTGTTCACGGTCGTCGACGACCAGCCCGAACTGGTAGGCGGGTTGAGCGCCCTGCAGGAGTCGATCAGCTACCCGGAGACGGCCAAAGAAGCCGGGGTTGAAGGCCGCGTTATCGTTCAGTTCATCGTGGACCAAGATGGAAACGTGACAAACCCGAAGGTCACACGCGGCGTCCAGGGGGTGCTAGACCAGGCAGCCCTCGACGCCGTGAAGGCCCAGGAATTTAAGCCGGGCCGGCAGGACGGCGAGGCCGTGAAGGTGCAGATGTCGCTCCCAGTGACTTTTCGACTCCCCGACGGAGAGTCCTCCCCTTCCGAATCGGCTAAATCTGAGTCGAATGAATCTGCTGGGGAACCGTCTGCCGGTCTGGAGCCAAGCCCGCGACGATTCTACGACCTCAAGGTCTCTTCTGTCCTCGTCGAAGGCTCAGTGGAAGTTATGGCAAACGGGAAGACACTGCGAAAGGGAATCGAGTACCGGGTCGACCACGAAGCCGGCACGGTCACCCTTACACGTGAATCCTTCCTGGGGACCAGAGCTGACATCGAGATCTCATACGAAGAGAACGTCCAGAGCTGAGATCCTTCTCAACGTACCGCCTGACGGGCTGGATGGTCGGGATCGGGCTCGGTGACGCCCCGCTCGGCCGGGTCTCCCTCGCGGCGCAGGCTCCGGTTCCAGAACCAGATGGCGAAGCCGAAGAGCAGGGCCGCCCCGAGGCTCATGAGCCCATTCATCCCCGCAATGCGCATCTGCGTGTCGACGATGGGGGTCGACTCGATTGCCTCAGTGATGGCAACCTGGCGGGAGGCCCCAGGATCCACACGCACCCTGAGCGTCTCCTTATCCAGCAGGACAGGCACAATGCCGTGCGGCAGAGACATCTTCTCGCGGGTGAGCGTTGACCCATCCGGCAGCGGCACGCGGAGGCTAATGTAGTCGTACGTCACGTCGGTCCGGTTGTCCTTGTGCACCTCCAGGACCTCGGCCGTCGCCGCGGCTCCCTGTGTCTTGGTGGCGTGAAGGTCGTAAGCGACCTTGCCCTGTTGGAGAGACAAGCCAAAGAACAGGAGCGGAAGCAGCCAAGCAATGCGTGCGATCCATCGAGTCATTGAAGCAAAAGGCGGCCAGCGGAAAAGTGTACTAGAGAAGGAGTGTACCGAGTATGCCCCATGTTGGATCGGGCGTCACCGGGGATTACGGATGAAATACAGGACGCGGTCCTGTCCATCCCACGAAAATCTCTCCTACGACAGGAAGAGATAAGGCTTCCAGGTGTCCTCAATCTCCCCGGCAAAGTCCCGCAGGAACATGACGTAGCTAGGCCGGAAAGGCCGACGGTCGAGTTCCATGTCGGCCTCGTCCGGCGTCCGGTCTCCCTTCTGATTGTTGCAGGCGACGCAAGCCGCCACAAGGTTCTCCCACGTGTCCCGTCCGCCCCGCGACTTTGGCACGACGTGGTCGATGGTAAGGTTGGACTCGGACCCACAGTACTGGCAGGTGTTGCGGTCCCGCCGCAGTACGTTCTTCCGAGACAACATGACGCGCTTGTACGGCACGTTTGCGTACTGCTTGAGCCGCACGATGCTGGGCCACGGCATTTCCACGCTTGGCGACCGCACGTGCCGGTCATCCGCCGCCTCGACGAGGTGAACCTTCTGGAGGTGCATGAGGATGATGGCCCGCTCGACGCTGCACACCGTGAGCGCGCTGTAGTCCTGGTTCAAGACGAGGACATGCCCGTTCATCACAGATGCACCCCCCGCGTATGGGTCACCGGTAGCGCTGCGAAAGCGGACCGAGAATTTAACACGACGAACTCAAAAACGGTACGGAAGAGAAGTGCCCCCACCGGGCAGCCCGGTTTTAGTTCGCGGTGTCAACGCAGTGTGGCAAAAGCAAGATCAACATGAACCTGTATTGAGGCGGAAATCCTTTGTTTCTCCCCACAAGGGACAGAGGGACATGGCTTTGTAACGTTTGCGCACCCGTGGGGCGCCAGTCGATGTCCTCTACTCGCCAGTGTCTCCACCCACGTCGGGGCCGGTCACCGACGATCCTCCCGCTCCCGGTCCCTGGCCCGCAGGCGATCGAGGACGTGTTGCCACTCGGCCGGAGGATCGGCCTCAAAATGCAGACGCTTTCCGGTCGTGGGATGGGTGAACCCGAGCCGATACGCATGTAGCGCCGGGTGCGGCAGCACGTCGAACAGATGTTCAAAAAAGCCGCGCCGCGCCGCGCTCTGGGTGCCGTACCGGACCCGCTGCCCGCCGTATTTCGGATCGCCGAAGAGCGGATGCCCCTGCGAGCGGGCGTGGACGCGAATCTGGTGGGTGCGCCCGGTTTCCAGCTCAAACTCGACGACCGAGGTGTGAGCGTGCGTCTCGACGGTCTCGTAGTGCGTGACCGCCCACTTCCCCTCCGCATCCGGCACCACGGCCATGCGCTGCCGGTGGTTCGGATCGCGCCCGATGGCGCCCTCGATGGTACCGGTGGGCGACTCGAAGCGGCCCCACACGAGAGCTCGGTACCGGCGCTCCACGGTGTGCTCCTTGAATTGCTCCGCCAGGGGCTGGTGGGCCCGGTCGCGCTTGGCCACGACCAGCAGGCCGGACGTGCCCTTGTCCAGCCGGTGCACGATGCCGGGGCGCACGACGGGATGATCCGGCGCCTCAGGCAGGGCATTAACCATCGAGAGCCCCACGTCCTCGTCGCTCGCAGCGGCCGGGTCATCGTCCGCCGCCACCCCCGCGCCGTCCACGTGGTGCAGCAGGGCGTGGACGAGGGTGCCCGATCGGTGCCCCGGCGCCGGATGCACCACCATGCCTGCGGGCTTGTTGACCACGAGCAGATCCTCGTCCTCGTAGCGAATGCCGAGCGGGATGTCCTCCGGCTCCGCCTGCATCGGCGGCTTGCGGACCAGCCGAAAGACGATCCGGTCTCCCGGCGCCACCGCGTACGACTTTTGCACCTCGGCCCCGTTCACTCGGAGATGCCCCTTCTTGATGGAGCGCTGGATCTTGGTGCGCGAGGCCTCGGGGTAGAACCGCGTGAGGTACTTGTCGATGCGCGGTCCGTCGGTCTCCGTCTCCGGCACCACGACCTCCACGACGTTCTCCTCCCGAGTCACGTCGGCGTCGTAGTCGCCAGCGTCGAATGAATCAGGGATCTCCGTCATCATCGGGTACGCTTATTCAACCGACAGCGTATAGGCACGTCCAGACCTCCCCCCTTCCAAACGTCCGTCCCTCCGTGCTTGTCCACTCCGGGCATTACCGCTCGAACGCATCGACCGCGGCGAGGACGGCGTCTAGATCCGAAGCATCATTGTAGTACGTCGGCGCAAAGCGCAGCTTTTGGTTGCGGACCGCGCCGGTGACGTCGTGCGCCGTCAGGTGGTCGAAGAGGGCTTCGGGGGCGTCGGGCTCGACCGTAACGATGCCGCTGGTGCGCGTCGGGTCGTCGGTGCCGTAGCGGGGCAGGCCGCGAGCCGCAAGGTCTTCGGCGAGCGCCGTAGAGAGTTCAAGCACCCGCTCCTCACACCACGCTGGGCCGGCGTCGAGGTAGAGGCCGAGGGCCGCGTGCAGGGCCACGATGCCGACACTGTTGAGGGTGCCGGTACGGAACCGGCGGGCGTCGTCATGAAACGTGAGGTCGTAGTCGTTCAGGCGTTCCCAGTCGACGGGGCCATGGAGCCAGCCGGTAGGCGGCCGGACTTGGTCTTGGAGCCCTTCGTCGCAGTAGAGCAGCCCGACGCCTTGCTCGGCCATGAGCCACTTGTGGCCGCCGGTCGCCAAAAAGTCGATGCCCGCCGCCCCCACGTCGATCTGAAGCGCCCCAAGGCCCTGGATGGCATCCACGCAGAAAAGGATGTCGTGCGCCTCACACAGCGCCCCGAGGGCCTCCAGGTCGGCCCGGAAGCCCGAAAGGAAGTGGACCCAGGAGACACTGAGCAGCCGCGTCTCGGGACGCAGCGTTCGTTCGACGTCTTCGACCGTGTACGCCCCTTCGTCCGTCGGCACGAAATCGACAGCGACGCCCTGGTTTTCCAAATTCAGGAACGGATAGACGTTGGTCGGGAACGCGCCGTCGGGAACGGCGATGCGGTCGCCCTTCTGCCAGTCGAGTCCGCGGGCGAGCACGTTAAGGCCGGCCGACGTGTTGGGGACGAACTCGACTCGGGTCGGGTCGGTGCCGAGCACCGTTGCGGCCCGTTCTTTCGCCTCCCTCGCCACGGACTGAAACGACTCGAAGTTGGCGATGGGGGCATCCGGGTCGGCCCCGTATCGTTCAGCTACGTGGGCGTCGATGGCCTCGCGAACGGGCCGGCTCATGGGGCTCACCGCCGCGTGATTGAGGTAGGTCTGATGCTTGGTGTGGGGAAAGTGGTCGCGGAGCGTGTTGAGGGTCATGGACGTCAAGATCAATTACGAAAACGCCGCCGTTCTCACGCATCATGCTCGCCAGCGTTCGCTGATGTACAACGAACTGCGCTCAACCGCAATGCGGAAAGCTTCTTCGCGGCACGTCGTCACGCTCCGTTTATACAGTCTGCACGCGAAATGCTCTTCTCGGCAATTCTCTCCTCCCATGGCGACTCAAGACACCATTGCCGACTACGAACATGAGCGGGAAAACCCACGCCCAGCATGGCCCACGGCTACATCCAAACGAACCTCAGCGTTGTCCTAGCAGAGTACCGCAACTAATACACGACTTTTTCTGAGCTCACGCCTTGAGCTCGACGGCCGCGAACTGACACCCGACCTCTCTGTCTATCCCAAGACCGACGTTGACCTCGTCCACGACGAAGCACATGTCTTGGATCCTCCCCTGCACGCCGTCGAGATTGCCAGTCCCACGCAGAACATCCAGGATCTGATCAACAAGATTGAGTTTCTCCTCGACGCCGGCGTCCAGTCGTGCTGACTCGTACAACCGCCGCTCCAGACTTTCACGCTCTTCGCCGGCACGCTGGACAGTACCCCCGGTTCCGGCGGCTCGTTTACCGATCCTGCGCTCGACATCGAGGTGTTCCCGAACGTCATCTTCGATCCGGGCACGTAGTCTATGGACACGACTCCTGACTCCGGGAACGAGTCAAGCCGCCCTGCCCGCCACGCCTCATGCGTCCTCCTCACGTCCGCCGAAACTGCTTGCCCGCGAGCTGGCGCACAAGGCCCTTGAACTCCAGCTTG
>CAZMDV010000084.1:0-9079 GCA_964564875.1 uncultured Salinivenus sp. | reverse complement strand
GAGCACTTCCACCGCCTCTACGACCCGCTGGAGGAGGCCCTCGAATCGGCGGCCGCGCACGAGCGCCGCAGCGCCGAGCGGATGATGGAGGAGTTGCAGGGCGAGAGCCGGGCCGGGCGCTACGAGCGCTGGGGCCACCTCCTCATGGCGCAGCAGGACCAGGTGCCGGACGGGGTTGAGGAGGTGGAGCTGCCCGATCTGTTCGAAGAGGGCGAGCCGGTTACCATCCCGATCGACCCGGCCAAGTCGCCCGTCGAGAACGCAGAGCACTACTACGAGCGCGCCCGGAGCACGCGCCGCTCCCGCGAGGAGGCCGAGGCGCGGCTCGACGAAACCCTGGCGCGGGCCGACCGGGCCGAAGCGCTCCTCGACGACCTCCGCGAGGTCGACACGCTCGACGGCATCAAGCAGTTTCGGAGCGAGCGGGAGGACGAGTTTGCCCCGTTCGTGGAGCGGGACGACGCCGACGTGGACTCGTTCCCGTTCCGGCGGTTCGATCTGGGAGGCGGCTTCGAGGTGTGGGTCGGCAAGAACGCGCGCCAGAACCACGAGCTCACGTTCCACGCCAGCCAGCCCCATGACCTGTGGCTGCACGCGCGGGGCGTGCCGGGCGCCCACACTGTGCTGCATCTTCCCAACCGGGACGCCGAACCGGGCAAGCGCCGCCTCTACACCGCCGCGGCCATCGCCGCCCACTACAGCAAGGCGAAGGGCAGCGACGTGGTGCCCGTTATGGTCACCGAGCGCAAGTACGTCACCAGTCCCAAAGGCGCGGACCCCGGCGTGGTGCGGGTCGACCGCGAGGATGTACTTATGGTGGAGCCGGGACTGCCGGAATGATGCGTGAGGCGTGAAGAGTGATGCGTGAGGGGTGACTCGTGAGGGCGTCACGTGTCACGAATCACGTGTCACGATTCAGAAGCCCGGTGAAATGCGGAAGCCCAGTTCCCAGGTCGTGTCTCGGCGCTGGAAGGGACGCGCATAGTAGGCCTCTAGTAGAAAGCTGCCCAGGATGTTGAAGCGGGCGGAAATGCCTGTGCTCACTACCGGAATGGTCGTGTCGGCACTGTTCGTTTCGAAGGTGAAATTCGGTCCCTCGTCGTTCGTCCATGTCACCCCCGCGTCGACAAACGGGGCCAGGGTGGTGGGCACGTACTGGAACGGAATGAGGCTGAGGCGCTCCGGCCCGAGGAGGGGCACGCGGAGTTCTGCCCGCGTCGTGAGGGCTCGCGTGCCGAAGAGCCGGTCAATCTCGGCGCACTGGGACTGCGTCGGGTCGTCCTCGACTCGCGTACAGCCGCCGTTCTCCCGAATGCCCTCCGAAATGTTTCGCACATTGTACCCTCGCACAAAGCCCTGGCTGTAAGGAAAGCCAATATATTCGTTTCCGATCCCGAACTCGTCGTTGAACGAGGCCCCGTAATTGCCCACGTGGAGCGCCTGCAGGGCCAAGGTGAAGGGCTCTTTGTAGAAGTAACGCCGAAGGTCCGCGCGAGCCGTCACGAAGTTCTGAGTCCCAACGGTCGGGGACACCTCCAGCCGCCAGCGTCCGCCCTGGAGCGGACCCGTAAGGCCGTTGGTCGTGAAGTCGCGCACATATGCCGCACTCGTCCTCGCGAGGTATTTCGGGTCTCGCTCCCTGAACACCGGCTGTTCGATCCTGGGATTGGTGTCAATGAGGATCTGGTTGAGTTCCTCAACTGAGAGATCGCCGACCCCGCCGGCCTCACGAATGTTGGTTCCGAAGCCATAGCGTGTCCCCCCAAGCGAGAACTCAAACCGTCGATTCGGGTCCAGCGGGTATGACGCATTCCCACTCGCGGAGGTGATGAACGCCCGCTGCACCACACTTGCGAGCCCGACGATCTGGTCGCCCGAATCGTCCGGAATCGGAATCGTGTTGGCGGAGAAGATGAGCGGAACGTGGCTGAGCGATCCTCCCCAGTTGAGCTGGTTCCGCTGGTTCAGGTACGACACCCCACCCCCAATGTCGCGGAAGGTGCCCTGCGCCTGCACCGAGACGGTGAGGCGCTGGTGCCCCAGCATGTCGCCAAACCGAAAGCCGATGCCACCGGACAGTCCGCCCCCGAATGGCCCGCCGAAGGAGGCGCCGACACGGGGCGGAGCGATGGCCTCCAGAGAAAGGGAGGGCTTATAGTTTTCCATCTTGTAGTCCGCCGACGCCGGAGGAAGACCGGTCTCGGGATCGCGGAGGTTCGCCGCGATGAGGCCCTCGTCGGGCGCCGCCGGCGACGGCAGGAGGCCGGCCATGCGTGATGTCGTGGTGTCCGAGGCGACGCCCGGCTCATCGGCAACGGTGGTCGTGTCCTCAGCCATCGGAGGACGAACAGGGCCTTCCAAAGACATCGCCTGCGCCGTCGCTGCGGAGACGGGCGTGCCCTGCACCTCGTCTGCCGGACGGCGGAACCCGGTATAGCGACCGTCCCCGAAGACTGACATCATCAGGTCCCCGCTCTGGCGGGCCACAGACAGGGCGGGGGAGAGCGCCGTGATGCCGCTCACGCCCGTCTTTAGGTGCGTCACGCGGAAGCGGTCGCCGCTGGACAGCTCCATGCGGTAGACGTCCTTAAATCCGTCCTGATCGCTGATGAAGTAGAGGCTCTGCCCGTCCGGGGAGAACTGCGGATTGTGGTGCAGCGCATCGCCGAACGGCTCTCGAACCGTCACCTCGCCGCTCGATACGTCGATCAGGCCAAGGTCCATGTTCGATGACGGATGGAGCGTCTCGAAATCCGTGCCTGCCCGGTCGGTGGCAAACGCAATTGTCTCTCCGTCCGGCGACCACGTGGGCTGGAGGTCTGCGTAGCGATCATCAGTGAGCTGGCGCACCGCTTCGGTCTCCAGGTTGAGCACGTAGAGGTCGCTGATGCCCCCGTCGGTGCCCGCGAACGCAAGCTTTGAACCATCCGGCGACCACGTCGGATTCTTCATCGAGGTAACTCCCTCCACCGAAAAGCTCCGTTCGATCTCCTCGTCCAGGACGTTCCAGATCGTGATCTGATTGTCCCCGTCCTCGAAGCTTACGAAGGCGAGGCGGCGGCCGTCGGGCGACCACGTGCCGGCCGACCCGATGAAGCGCAGCGCGTTGAAGTGGCCGGTGGTGCCGGCCTGGTCGAGTTCCGCAATGACCTCTCCGGTCTCGGCGTCCGCCACGTAGAGGTTGAAGGAGAACAGCTCCCGCTCCGAAATAAACGCCACGTAGCGGCCGTCTGGGCTGAGAGAGGGGGAGATGTTGATCCGACCCCCGTTCGTCTCGGGAGCAAGCACCTTCTGCCCGGCCGAGTCGGGCGACGTGCGCCCCTCCATGAGGGGGAGGTACGCGTTGCGGGTGGCCTGTCCCCACTCCTTCGTCAACGAATCGGGGGAGACGCCGAACAGGTCCATGTAGGCGGAGTCGAGCCCCACCTGTCCCCCACGCCGAAAGAGGTTCGGAACAGACTGATCGCCGTACTTGCCGCCGATATAGGCGAGGTAGGCCTGACCGTAGCGGTAGGGGAAGTATTCGCGCGGGTTGGCCAGTTGTTCGAACGAGGGCATGTCGTCACGCCGCACCGCGTCCCGCATCCACATGGCCGTGTGCGAGTCTTCTCGGCCCACCGACAGGTACTCCGCCATCCCTTCAACCAGCCACGTCGGGAGGTTCTGAAGCTGGATATTGAGACTGTCTCGGTTGAGGCCGAGGTCGAACTGGAAGGAGTGCACCAGCTCGTGGCCCAGGACGTGGTCGGTCTCCGCATACGACGGCGACAGCGGCATCACCACGCGTTCCCGCAGCGGCTCCGTGAGCCCTCCGGTCCCTTGACTGATCGGCTGTGGCGTGACGTTGGTCTGCTGAAAGTCCGCATCATTGGCGTAGAAGATGATCGGCTTCTTCTCATCGAAGCGGTGGAGGAAAATCCGTTCGTGACGGTCGTACCACCGCTCGGCCATGCGGGCAGCGTCGCGCACAGCCTGCTCCTCCTCCGGGTAAAAGTGGAAGACAAAGTGCTCGGTCTCCAGCGTCTTATAGTCGAATTGGTCGTACTGGACCTTGTTTTTCCCGAAGTACTGCGCCTGCGCGTCTGGCAGGCCGAGAAATACGAGTGTGGTCAGCGTGAGCAGGAGGGCGGGAATCTTCAGGAAGCTGGATCGCATGGTGGGAGAGACTGCGTTGCGGGAGGAAACCAAGCGAATCATCCTGAGCGTCTGTTTTGATTTCGCGCCTCAAGGCGCCCTAGAGAGCAGGTCCTCACTCCGTTGGGGCGCACCCCGGAGAGTACTTCCTCACCCCGTTCGGGGTGCTGCGGGTGATCTCGCGACCGCAGTTACGACCCATCCCCGGCCCGTTTCGCCGAGTACACCGCTGGTTGGGGGCCGGCCGGTCGGAGGAGGATTGACGGTTGCTCGCTCCAAACCGAAACCAGGACGGGCGCTGGGAAATCAGGGATCCTTACACTACCAAACGTGCCCGGGCCCTGAGGTATTGTTTTGGTGGATGCGCCCGCGGTCTGTTACGGAAGGAGGGTCGCATCGGGCACGCCGCTCTTGGACGCTTTTCCCCCAGCCGCGGGGGTTGGTCAACCCGGCCGGGTAAACAAGAATCAAAGCCATCGTCAATCACCAGTGAAGCCGTGGCCGAGTTGACATAGATCAAGGACACCTCTCGGAGAGGGGGCTAGATTGGGAAGTGCGTGAAAAGGCCAATCGATCCCTCACTCTTTATGCGCTTTATGCGTGCCCGACTCCTTGCTCTTCCGCTCGTTCTGTTTCTCGCCGTTGCCCTCACGGGCTGTGGGGGATCCGAGTCGTCCCCCGATGACGCGGCGACCGACCAGTCGACCGAAACAACCCAGTCGGACGCCTCCGGCGACGTGGACCGGACGGTTACCCTGAAGCCTAAGGGGAACCAGATGAAGTACCAACAGACGGAATTCACCGTCGCCCCTGGAGAGACCGTCAGGCTGGTCTTCGAAAACGTCGCGACGAGCCCCTCGATGCAGCACAATGTGGTGATTCTTACCTCCAACGAGGAGGACCTCTTCCAGAAGGTCGGGGAGGCCGGGACGCGAGCCGGGTCCACAAACGACTACATCCCGCAGGAGGAATCCCTTCGCGAACAGGTGCTCGCGTACACCTCAATGTCCAAGCCCGGGGAGACGGTGGAGGTCACCTTTACCGTTCCCGAGGAAACCGGCGAGTACGGGTACGTCTGCACCTTCCCCGGCCACTGGGCTACCATGCAGGGGACGATGTACGTGGAGGAGGACGCCTCAGCCTAATCGGCAAGCTAGGTGGGGACGTTTCTGGCATTCCCGGAATGCCCCCACCCTCCTGTCCACGACGTGCGTGCCATCATGTGGGGGCACCTTCGGCAGACGGGGGGAGCGGGAACGCCGTTCTTCTACGTGGGGGGCAAAATTCTATTCATACACTTTTTTCCAATATACCATTCCGACCTATGCGATACCTCACATACCTCTTTCTGATTGTCCTCCCGCTCGGCCTGCTGGGCTGCGGCGGCTCGTCGAGTTCCAATGACGGCGCGCCGGCCTCTTACGTCCCGCCCGGCGAGGACGACGACTATTACCTCTTCTACTCCGGCGGTCACTCCGGCCAAGTCTTCGTGGCCGGCCTGCCGTCGCTGCGCGAGATTCAGGAAATTCCGGTCTACACGCCCTCGCCCGGGCACGGCTACGGCTTCGACGAGGAGTCGAAGGAGATGATGGGCGAGTACCGGTGGGGCGACGTCCACCACCCCGGCCTCTCGAAGACCGACGGCGTCTACGACGGCCGCTGGCTCTTCGTGAACGACAACGCCAACAACCGCGTCGCGCGCATCAGCCTGAAAGACTTCAGCACGAAGCAGATTCTCGGCCCCATTCCCAACTCGATGGGGAACCACGGCTCCTCGTTCGTGACGCCCAATACCGAGTACCTGCTCGTCGCCACCCGCTTCTCGGTGCCGCTGCCCAAGGGCCGCCACGCCAGCGTGGAGGACTACGCGGAGGAGTTTAACGGCATTGTCAGTGGTGTGGACATCGACCAGGAGACCGGCGAGATGAGCGTCGGCTGGCAGGTAAAGACGCCGCCGTTCAACTGGGACCTCGGCTCCACCGGCAAGGGCCCGAGCGACGGCTGGGCGTTCTGGACCTCCTACAACACCGAGATGGCCCACGACTCCCTGGAGATCAACGCCAGCCAGCGCGACCGCGACTACGCCGCGTTCGTGAACTGGGAACGCGCGGAGGAGGTCGTGGAAAACAACGATATAAGCGGGCGCAACGGCGTCCCGCTCATCGATCCGGCCAACCACGAGGGCGTGATGTACTTTGTACCGGTCAGCAAGTCGCCCCACGGCATTGACGCGTCGCCGTCGGGCCGCTGGATCGTGGCGTCCGGCAAGCTCCAGCCGACCACCACCGTCTTCGACTTCGAGCAGGTCCAAACCGCGATCGAAAACGAAGACTTCCAGGGCGAATTCCGGGGCGTGCCCGTGCTCAACTACGACAGCATCGTGGAGGGCGAAGTGCCGGTGGGTCAGGGCCCGCTGCACACCCAGTACGATGGAGAAGGCAACGCGTACACGTCGCTCTTTATCGAGTCGGCGGTGGCGAAGTGGGAGCTGCCCCCCTGGGACGACGCGACGCAGGAGGACATGAGCCAGGCCGTCGTCGACAAGATCGACGTGCAGTACAACATCGGTCACCTCGTTATCCCCGGCAGCGACTCGCAGGAGCCGTACGGCGACTGGCTCGTGGCGATGAACAAGCTCCAGAAGGACCGCGGACTGAACGTGGGGCCGGAGAAGCCGGAGACGAGCCAGCTCATCGACATCTCCGGCGAGGAAATGGAGATGATCGAGGAAGACTACACCCGGCCCGAGCCGCACTTCGCACAGGTCGTTCCGGCGGACATTGTCGACCCCATCGAGGTGCACAAGCAGGAAAACAACGACCATCCGGAGGCCCGCTGGGATCCGGAGAACACCGGCGCTGAGCGCACCAGTGAGGGGATTGAAGTACACATGGTGTCGAAGCGAAGCCAGTTCTTCCCGGACGTGATCAAGGCCCGGGAAGGGGATAAGGTCACCATTCACCTGACGAACGTGGAGCAGGTGTCGGACATGATCCACGGCTTCGGCGTCGCCGAGCACAACATGAACGGCGTCGTAACGCCGGGCCAGACGAAGACGTTCGAGTTCACGGTCGACGAGACGGGCGTCTTCCCGTTCTACTGCACCAACTTCTGCTCGGCGCTCCACCAAGAGATGCAGGGCTACCTGGAGGTGCAACCGGTCTAGCCGCGTCTGGGCGTGTGGGCGTATGTGGGGGCGGGAGTGTGGGCGGATCGACGCCCGCACTCCTTTATGCCCATTCCATCCCCACGTAGTATTTCGCTCCAGACGCACACATTGGACTTCAAACGAGCATCATGAGCAATTTTTTCAGCCAACTCCCGGACCTGACCGATCGCTCACTCCCCGATCGTGGGCGGCTGTTGATGGTGGTCGGGGCAGTGTTGCTTGCGGTCTCCATCTTTCTCCCACTGTGGCAGATTCACCTCGTGGCCCCGCAGTACCAGGAGGGCCTCGACCTATACATCTACAGCCACAAGCTGGAGGCCGGGAACGAGGGGCAGGACCTCAAGGAGATTAACAGCTTGAACCACTACATCGGCATGGCGCCCATTGAGGAGGAGGACTTTGCGGAGATGACGTTTATTCCCTTTCTCCTGGGGGGCTTTTCACTGTTGGCTCTGCGAGCGGCCTTCTTCGGTAAGGTGGGTGCAGTCATCGATACGCTCGTCCTGTTCGTGTACTTCGGGGCGTTCTCGTTGTGGCGGTTCTACTATCAACTATACACCTACGCCCACAATCTGGACCCGAGGGCGCCGATGGACATCGATCCGTTCACGCCTATTCTCATCGGGTGGAAGCAGATCGCCAACTTTAAGCAGTATAGCTTCCCGCGCGAGGGCTCGGCCCTGCTACTCGGAGCGACAGTCTGCTTCGCCGCAGCCGTCTGGATGGGCGTACGACCCAGAAATGAAACAGCATCTCCTGAAGCCACCGATCAGTCCGAGGCCGAAGCTGCGTCCGCCTAGCGTATTCGGGTTGAGCGTTGCGTGTTGAGGGTTGGCTGGGCCCCAACCGGTCAACGCTCAACCCTCAACCCAAAACCCTCGAACCGCACATGAGGATTCTATACTGGCTGATCACATTCTGTCTGCTGGTCAGTATCGCCCCCGATCCCACATCGAGTCAGTCGCTGCAGTCCCGCATCGACGCCGCGGCGCCCGGCGATACGATTGCGGTGGACGGAAGCACGCATTCCGGGCCGCTCGTCATTGATCGAGCCCTCGTCCTTCAAGGAGAGAATCGGCCCCATCTGAGAGGCGACGAGCAGACGCACGTCGTCACGATCAAGGCCCCCGACGTAACCGTCGACGGCTTTCGCATCACCGGGTCGGGGACGCGCCTGAACGAGGACCACGCCGGCATCCTGGTGAAAGGAGACCGCGCCACGATCCGCGACAACCACCTGGCGGACGTGCTGCATGGCATCTACGTGAAGGGAAAAAGCCGGGCCGTGATTGTAGAGAACCGGATTGCGGGCCCCCCGAAGGTAACGCGACGGGTCTCGCCCGAAGAGGCGCGGCAATACGACGACTGCTCGGTGCCGCCGTCGGGCGGTGAATGCGAGGTTCCGCTATCCTCGTCGCGGCGGGGAAACGGCATTCACCTGTGGAAATCGGTCCACAACACGATTACTCACAACACCGTCCATCGCACGCGGGACGGGGTCTACTTCTCGTACGCCGATCACACCTACGCCGCCCACAATCGGATCCACCACGTGCGCTACGGACTGCACTTCATGTACTCGGACGACAACGTGTTCGAGCATAATCGCTTCACGCACAACGCCTCGGGCTCGGCGCTGATGTATTCCCACCGGCTTGCGGCCCGGCACAACGTGTTTCACAGCAACCGCTCCCAGCGCGGCTACGGATTGCTCCTGCAGACCATGGAGGAGAGCCATTTCGTGGACAACCGCCTCACGGAGAACGGCACGGGGCT
>CAZMDV010000083.1:0-9127 GCA_964564875.1 uncultured Salinivenus sp. | reverse complement strand
ATCGCCGACCACGGCAACGCCGACAAGATGAAGAACCCGGACGGCTCCCCCCACACGGCCCACACCACGGCCCTCGTGCCCCACATCATCCTCAAAGATCACTTCGACGGTCCCGTCCAGGACGGCAAGCTGGGCGACGTGGCGCCGACCATTTTGGCCCTCCTCGACGAAGAGGTCCCGGACTCCATGAACGGCGACGTTCTCGTACCGGCAGGAAAGGCCGCATCCGCACGCTGAAACCGCCGGCGTCCTCGCCCCCCGGCCCTCGATTCTCGACCTTCGAACCTCGAATTACAAATCTTCGATTTTCCCACCTTCGACCTTCCGACCTTCAACTCTATTCAATCGACGGCTCGAAGGGAAGGCGTGCCTGTACCGACTCGTGCGTCCCGGCCACGCGATCGAACATCTGCTTGTGCCGCCAAAACTCACGCTCCAGGGCATTCATGGCGACCGATCGCCATGCCGACCGGGCCTGTGCTGCGAACTGCTTGCTGAAGCGCTCGAAGACCGTCTCGGGACGGGGCAACGTGCGGGTCCGGTACGGGCCTTCGCCGAGATCCGCCGCCCGCCCGGCCATGGCCACAGCGTCGGCCAGCGAGCCCGTCGTGTCGACCAGCCCCACCTTCTTCGCGTCCCGCCCCGACCACACGCGGCCCTGGGCCACTTCGTCGACGGCCGACACCGTCATGTCCCGCGCATCGGCCACCCGCTGGAGGAAGGTCCGATAGGTCTGGTCGATCGAGGTTCGGAGGACGCGGCGCTCGTTCTCGCTCAGGGGCTTGTTGATGGATCCAAGGTCCGCGTAGGGGCTCGTGCGCACCCCATCGAACGTGACCCCGAGCTTGTCTTCAAAAAACCCTTCGGCGTTCGGAATGAGGCCGAACACCCCGATTGAGCCCGTCGTGGTCGTCGGGTCCGCCACGATTGAGTCCGCCCCGGCGGCGAGGTAGTAGCCGCCCGACGCTGCTAAGTCGCCCATCGACACGATGACGGGCTTCTCCGCGGCGGTCCGCTTGACAGCGCGCCACATGGCCTCCGACGCCGCGGCACTCCCCCCCGGCGAATTGACGCGCACCACAACCCCCTCCGTCGACGCGCTCGTGCGGGCCGTCTCCAGTGCGTCCGCCAAGTCTGTGGATCCGAGCGACTGGGGACCACTGATCGGAACCTGATCGTCGGTTGAGCCGACGACGATGTTGCCCTCGGCGTATACAATGTCGACCTGTCCCGTCCCCGTGTACGATTGGCCCGCCTCCTCGGCCGGAACCCGCTTGTAGCTACTCACCGACACCGTCGAGAGGCCATTCGGCACCGTCGTCTCCACGATGTCCCGGAGCCGGTCTCGCACCTCATCCTCATAGCGGAGGCCATCGACGAGGCCCTCCTCCTGCGCCGTCGAGGAACTGAGGAACGCGTCCTCCCTCGCCAGGCGATCGAGCGCCTCGACGGATTGTCCGCGCGCCTCGGCAATCGATGTCAGAAACCGATCGTTTGTCGTCTCCAGGAGGGCCGTCAGTTGCTCACGGTTTGGCTCCGAGAGGTCCGACCGCACGAACGGCTCCCCGGCACTCTTGTACTCCCCCGCCCGGATGAGCTGCGGCTCGATCTCAAGACGCTCAAGCGCCCCGTCGAAAAACGTGACCGTGGTCCCGAATCCGTTGTACTCGAAGGACGACTGCGGAGCAGTGAACACGCTGTCGGCCGCGCTGGCCACGAAGTAGTCCTTCTCCGTCATCCCGAACTCGTCGCTGGACGCGATGACGGACACCCCATTTTCCCGCGCCTCCACCACGGCCTGCCGCACTTCCTCGAGGGTTGCCCACCCAGCCGAGAGGCCCTTCATTCGCAGCCATACCGCCTCAATGCGCGAATCGGCCCCCGCCTTTTCGAGCGAGGCCTGCAGGTCACGCAGGTCGTAGCTCGGCCCCTGGCCGAACGCCTGCTGGAACGGGTCGTCGGCCGCGCGCTCCGGGATGTCGCCCTCAAGGGGCACCGTAAGGACCGATCCGGGCTGTACTGCGGGCACCTGGTCGGCCGACAGCGACAGGGCGAAAAAGAAAAACACGAAGAAGAAGACGACGAGGCCGAGCGCGAGCAGGGTTCCGATCACGCTGGCGGCGAGGGCCGAGAGGAAGCGCATGGACGGAGACGGGCGGGTAGGGAAAGCCAATGGACGGTCTGCTAAAACCGGTACACGTGTATTCAGTGGAGGGGCGGGCCGTTTCGATGTTTCTCATTCCTCACGCCCGTGGAGGCGACGCGGAAACCCAAAACTAATCGTTAAGTACATAGGACGCTTGCCACCATACTCCTCCGCCCAACGAATCTCCCGATTTGTCCTGTGGGCGGGCCCGTCGGGGCCTTCCGACGAGCTGGGAGAGGGGATAGATTGACCTCGTGACAGCCTGGACACCTGTGTGCACCACCGTTTCTTAGAATACCGTGAGCCCTGTAGAGCATACCGATGACCGGCCTTCCCTTAGCGACCGGGAGCGCGACATCCTCCGCCTCGTCGTCGAGCAGTTCGTCGATACGGCGGGCCCCGTCGGGTCGCGGTCGCTGGCGAAGGACACCAGCGTCGATCTCAGCCCCGCCTCCATCCGAAACACCATGGCGGACCTGGAGGACATGGGCTACCTCGACCACCCGTATACCTCCGCCGGCCGAGTGCCCACCCAGCTCGGCTACCGCACGTTCGTCGACGAACTGATGGATACGCCTGAGCTGTCGGAGGTCGAGCGGGAGGTGCTCAAGGCGAAGCTCGCCCGCCTCGTGAGCGACACCGACGAGCTGCTGAGCGAAAGCACCCGTCTGCTGAGCAAGCTCACAAACCTCCTCGGCATTGCCTTGTCGCCCCGACTGTCCACCGCCGTGCTGAACCGGCTCGACATCGTCCCGCTGTCCGGATCGCGCCTCATGCTCGTGCTGAGCGTCGAGGGCGGCCTCGTGAAGACGGTGGTCCTTCGCTTCGAGCCGGACCTGCGGCGGTCCAAGATCGACCGAATCGTGTCGATCCTCAACGAACGAATCGCTGGACTCACCCTTCGCGAGATCCGCGAGACCTACGACGAGCGACTCAAGGACCTTCCCGACGAAACCGGATTGATCCAACTCGTCCTCGACAACGCCTCGCTCCTCTTCAGTGAACCAGAGGAAGGCCGCCTACAGTTCGACGGCACGCAGAACATTCTGTCCCAGCCCGAATTCCAGGAGCCGGACGACGTGCGCCAGCTGATCGAAACCATCGAGGATCAGGACCGCATCGTGCAGGTCCTGGAGAACCTGTTCGAGGCCAATCCGGACACGGTCGGGCAGGCCGTCGTGCGCATCGGTGGCGAGACCGATGAGGACGAGATGGACGATTACTCGATCGTGCTTTCTCCCTACCAGCTCGGCGATACGGTCGGCTCCCTCGGCGTGATTGGCCCCAAGCGAATGGACTACGGTCGCGCCGTGGCCCTCGTCGAGAAGATGGCCTCTGTCGTGAACCGCCCCGCGGACGACGAGGCAACGGATTCGTCTGTTCCGTCCTAGCCCCCGGAGCTTCTTTTCCACACCCATGCTGTCGTCCCTTGTCCAGCGTGGAGCCCCCCTTCCGTCGTGATGTGCGGGCCGTGATGGGTGAAGGCACGGCCAAAGTGTCCCGCGTCACGAATCACCTGTTAGAATCACGCGTCACGAATACCCGTCGCGAACGGCGGTTGCGGGCACCACCGGTGGCCGATCGTGCCTGTCGTTCGCTCCCCGTTTCCCTACACGAATCCTTCTCCGACTGTGAGCCCAAATCAGCCTAACGCTCGCGAAATGATGGACGACGAACCGACACAGGATACCGGCGCCGCCTCCGAAGAGGACACGGTCACGCAGGATGAGGACCGGGCCGAGGACATCGAGGCCCTCACCGAGGAGGTCGAACGCCTCTCCGAGGAAGTAGAGACCCTGAAGGAAGAGCGGGACGATCTCAACGACCGCCTGCTCCGAAAGGCCGCAGACTTTGAGAACTTTCGTCGCCGCATGGACCGGGAGAAGAAGCGCCGCTACGAAGCGGGCAAGGTGACGGTCCTCGAATCGATGCTCGAGGTCCTGGACGACTTCGAACGGTCGCTCGAAGCGGCCCGGGACCTTGAGGATAATGAGGATGCGGAGGCGGCCTACGAGTCCCTAAAGGGCGGTGTTGAGATGGTCTTCCGCAAGTTCCAGGACCAGCTTCAGTCCCTTGGCGTGGAACCGATCGAGGCCGAGGGGGAGCCGTTCGACGAGCAGCTGCACGAGGCAATGATGCGACAGCCCTCCGACGAGGTCGAATCCGGAAGGGTCCTGCAGGAGATCCGGAAGGGATACACGATGGGCGATCGCGTGCTTCGCCACAGCCGCGTCGTCGTGGCCGCCGAGCCGTCGGACAACGCCGACGGCGCGTCCAACTAAACTGGAGGTCAGCCCGGTGTCTCTCCGGGAGGCCGCGGCAGGCCGGACCTTCGCCCGGCCACACTGCGGGTTCGCGTCCGGTCCTGGCAATGCGTTCTTCTCACCGAACTCTTACCACACATGCCGCGCGACTACTACGACATCCTCGGGGTCGACGAGAACGCCTCCGACAAGGAGATCAAGAAGGCCTACCGAAAGAAGGCGATGGAATACCATCCGGATCGCAACCCGGACGACCCGGAGGCCGAGAAGAAGTTTAAGGAGGCGTCGGAGGCGTACGAAGTCCTGTCAGACCCCGAAAAGCGCCAGCGCTACGACCAGTTCGGCCACGCTGGTCTCGGCGAAGACGGCGGGGCTGGCGGTCGGGGACGGGGCCGCGGTTTCCACGACATCGAGGACATCTTCGATGCCTTCAGCGACATCTTCGGCGGCGCTCGGGGTGCCGGACGGGGCCGAGGGCGCTCGGGCCGGGCGGACCGGGGCCGCGGGCGTCCCGGGAGCGACCTCCGGGTGTCGCTCCCGCTGACGCTTGAAGAGATTGCGGAAGGGACGGAGAAGAACCTCAAGCTCCAGAAGTACCTGGAGTGCGAGGCCTGTGAGGGCACCGGGGCCGAGGGCGGCATGGAGGGACAGAATTTCTCGATGTGCCCGGAGTGCGACGGCACGGGCGAAATCCGACAGGTGTCCCGCTCCGTGTTCGGCCAGATGGTGAACGTGCAGCCGTGTCCACGGTGCGAGGGAGACGGCCGCATCATCGACAACCTGTGCAGCGAGTGCGGGGGCGAGGGCCGCGTGCAGGGAGAGGAGACCATTTCGATCAACGTCCCCCCGGGCGTCATGGAGGGCAACTACCTGACCCTCGCCGAGGCCGGAAATGCCGGCCTTCGCGGCGGGCCGTCCGGCGACCTGCGAATTGAGATTGAGGAGAAGCCCCACGAGCACTTCGAGCGGGACGGGCTCGACATTTACTACGACCTCCACCTCTCTTTCCCGGAGGCCGCCCTCGGCACCGAGGTGGACGTGCCCACCCTGGAGGGCCAGGCGCGCCTAGAGGTAGAGCCTGGCGTGCAAGCGGGCAAGATCCTGCGGATGCGCAACCGGGGCCTCCCAGACCTGGAAGGACCCGGGCAGGGCGACCAGATGATCCGCGTGCACGTCTGGACCCCGCAGGACCTCACGTCCGAAGAGCGGAAGTTCCTCGAACAGCTGCGAGACCACGACAACTTTCAGCCCCATCCGTCCGAGGAGAATACGGAGAAGTCGTTCTTCCGCCGCGTGTCCGACGTCTTCTCGTAACAGACACTTTTCGTGACGGACCTTCCATGCGCGAACGGCCGTCCTGCCTCTGCATTTAAGGAGCGTCGCAATCTGAGGAGGTGACAGGGTCCTCCCTGGCACCCCCCACTGGCACGCACCGGGTCCTCCCCTTCATGGCCGAAGAACCGAGCACGTTTCGCGCCCTGATGCGCCGGGTCCCCTCGCCCGTCGTGGTCGTGACGGCCCAGGGGCCCCGAGAGGCCCGAGGCATCACGATCGGCTCCCTGTCGAGCGTCGCGCTGGAGCCGCCCCTCGTGAGCTTCAACGTGGCACGCGACTCCCGCATGTTTGACGCGATGGAGGGCTGCGAGCGGTTCGCCGTGCACGTGCTGGGAGAGAGCCAGGCCCACCTGGCAAAGCAGTTCGCCGTTCCCGACCTCAGCGGTCCTGAACAGTTTGAGTCAGTCCCACACGTCCGCGACGCTCACGGCACGCCCATTCTCGAGGGCGGATCAGCCGTGCTCCACTGCCGCCCCCACGACTCGATGGCCGCGGGCGACCACCGACTGTACGTCGGCCTCGTCGTGGACGTGGAGGAGCGATCGGACCGGGGAGCAGTGATCTACTACAAGAGCGGCTACCGGGGCGTGGGAAGCGAGCTGCGGTCCACCCGGTTGGCCCCCGTAAACCGCGCGTCGAGCGACTCGTCCTGAGCCCCGACCCCGAAAAACGCGAAGTCGTACCGGGCGGGGTCCGTCGCGCAGAAGTGGCGGCAGATGGCCGTGAGGCGGCGAACCGCTTTCCAGTCGTTGGTCTTCCGCCTCAGTAATCCCAGCGAGCGCGCCTGGCGCCCCACGTGCACGTCCACTGGGAGCATCAGCTCCGAGGGTTCCAGGATCGACCACAGGTTCAGGTCCACCGGGCCCGGCCGCACCATCCAGCGCAGGTACATGTTGAGCCGCTTGCAGGCACTCCCGGCTTCGGGTCGGGCTAGGTGTTTGCGGAGTCGCTGCGGCGTGTCGTCGTTAATTGTGAGGAGGGTCGTGCTCACGCCCTGAAGCATCGTCGCCACGGGATTCTCCGCCGCCTCGTCGGGGCGGTGTGCCTCGAACAGGCCCTCCACGGTGTCGTAGTGGTCAAGCGCGGTGCGGAGGTTGGTGGTCAACCAGAGCGCGTCGATGGGCTGGAAGGTGCGGTGGACGAATCCGTCGAGGGCATCGGCGTCTCGTTCCGGGTCGAACGACCGCACGAAGTGGTACGGGGCATGGTCCATGCGCTCGCACAGCTCTTCGAGCTTGCGGAGCATTACGTCGCGCCGCCCCCACGCCAGCAGGGCCGCGTAGAACCCGATCACCTCCTGGTCGCGCGGGTCGTCGAACGCATGGGGGATGGAAAGGGGATCCCCCTCGATGAAGTCGGGGCGCTCGTGCCGGTCGACGAGCGTGTCGAGGTACTCGCGGAGGGCGTCGAGGGAAGCCACAGCAGGGCGTCGGGTCGTGCTCAGGAGTGCCTTAACGGGACGGGGAGCACCGAGCGGCGTTCCACTCGCCCGCTTGGGCGACGCTCCGCGGTCCCGCCCACTCAGGCATCGGCGTGCCCCTCCTCCTCCGCTTTCTTCCGTAGTCGATTCGCGGCGTAGGCGGCGCCCGCCGCCGCCAGCCAGCCGAGGCCGCCATCTACTGGCACCTGCGGCGGTGGAGGGGGAGGGTCTGGCGGATCTGATGCGGCCCGGGGTCCTCGGTCGGTGGCGGCGGTCGACGCGTCTCCGTCCAGTGCCGAGCTCGAGCCGTCCGATCGTGGAGGCTCGTCTGCGGACCGCCCAGACCGGTCCAGGTGCGCCAGCGCTCCGCTCAACGCTCGGGCCTGGCGCCCGAGCTCCGACGCCTCAGACCGCCACTCGGCGCCCGCGCCAGAGGATGCACTGGACGAACGGGTGCCGAGGTCCGCTCCCTGCGGGGCGCTACCCGCGTCGGGCTCTTTGTCCGACGGGGCCCCCGCCCCAGCGCGGGCCGTCCCGGGAGTCGACCGACCAGGGGCCGCCCCGCCCGATGGCGCCCCGAGGTCGGCGTGGCTCATGTCGGGGCGCAGCCCAGTGACTACTTCCTCCCTCCGGTCGGGGCGGAGGTCGTACGCATTGCGCGTCGGCGACCGGGATGGTGCCGCAGGTGCCCCCGACCCGGCCCGGGCAGCCCCCCGACCGGGGAGCGGGGAAAGAGGCTGCGCCCGTCCGGACGCCGCGCCCGATGGGGCCAGTGGCACAGCCCGACGGGCAGGACGGCCCGTGACGGACCGGGACTGCTGAGGAGGGGCTGTGCCCTCCGCCACCTGCCGGCCCGTAAAGTGCCCCGTAGAGGTCGTCAGCAAGTACACAGCGGCGGCGACGAGAAGGCCTCCGCCAGCGAGCACGGCGACGGCGATCTGCAGGCTACGATCCGGACTGTACGGCGAGTGCGGACTCATGGATCTGTGCGGTATGTTAGGAGAGGGGTGAAGTCCAAACGGCCCGAAGCGCGAGAACGAATAAGAGTAGAGCCGGTCGTCGGGGTGCAGGTCCTCATTCTCCGTCGTCGTCTTCATCGTCACCGTCCTTTCGCAGCCGGTTGAGTGCGTAAGCCGCCCCCGCCGCCGCAAGCCACTCGGCCCCGCCGAGGGGCACCTGATTCGGGTTTCCCGGCGTGTCGGGAGCGTTGTTTGTCTGCGCCGTGCCGCCCGGCGTATTTGCGCCGGTTGGCGGCTGGCCCAGCCAGGAGGGCGGGCGAGCGGGCTCGGCTGCGGAGGGGAGGTCGGTGCCGGGGACCCGAACACCGCGCTGGTCCTGTGTGGACGGGGTGGACGCCTGAGCCGGGGGCGCGGGGCGCCGATTATCGGGCTGGGCCTGCACCGGTCCGCAGGCCATCAGTAGGACACATAGGCCGAGCGCACCTGCCGCCATGAAGGGACCGATCTCTGCGTACGGAGGAAGAGTGGACATGGGAGGATCGGGGCTTTCGTGAGCGAAGTACGAGGAGGGCCGGTCCTGCCAAGGCATCTCTGGCTACCGAACCACAGTGATGCGGCGGGTCCTCCGGAACTGCTCCCCGTCGGCCCGCAGGAGGTAGAGCCCGCTGGACAAGTCGCCCGCATTTACCTGAAGCGTGTGAGCTTGGCCCGGCGACAACGGCCCGTCGTGGACGGTGCGCACCTGTCGCCCGAGCACGTCGTAGAGATGCACCGTGACCGTCTGCTCCGTCCGCACGCGAAGCGACACTGTCGCGCGGGTGCGTACCGGGTTCGGCGCCACCTGCATCGTCGCGGCCTCCGCCAGGCGCACCCGCACCGCCACCGTGTCGCTGCGGGTCGCCGCGCCGTCCAGGTCCACCTGCCGCAGGCGGAAGACGTGGCGGCCCGGGTCGAGCGGATCGGTGCGGAAGCGGTACTGCTGCGGCTGGTCGGTGGTGCCGTG
>CAZMDV010000082.1:0-9441 GCA_964564875.1 uncultured Salinivenus sp. | reverse complement strand
GGGAGGTTGTTCAGGATGTGGCTGATTTGCAGCATCTCGGCGGTCTCCTCCACGCGCCGATCGATCTCCTCCCGCGAATAATTTTCGTCGCTCACTTCGAGCGGAGACGCAAGGTTCTCGCGGACGGTGAGGGACGGATAGTTGATAAACTCCTGATAGACCATCCCCACGCTGCGCTGCTGGACAGCCCGCCTCGTCACCTCTTCGCCGTCATAATAGATCTTTCCAGCGTCGGCGGACTCGATGCCGGCCATGATCCGCAGCAGCGTCGTTTTTCCGGCCCCCGTGGGGGCCACCACGCTGAAGAAGCTTCGGTCGGGGATCTCAAGGTTGATCCCGTCGAGGACCTGCTCGGTCCCGAAGGACTTGCGAAGATTTTCAACACGGATACCCATAGGAACGGATCGTGGAGGTTCTTGAGAGGAGCCTCGCGCGGCCGGGGGGGGACATGCGGCCGCAGGCGGGGAGCGTCGACGCCAAGTGTGAGATTGGGCCACCGGGGAGGGAACCCCTAAGAGGCAGCAGCGGCTTCCTTGCTGGTAGACTCTTCCTCGACCGCCGATTCTTCAGGGGCACTTTCCTCCGTGTCCTCCCAGGCTTGAGCCCGGTTCAGCGCTTTCGACCAGCCGGCACGGAGCTCCTCGATGCGATCCGAGGACATGGAAGGGGTAAACATCTGGTCCAGCTCCCACTGGTCTTGAATCTCGGCCTGGCTGGTCCAGAAGTCGACGGCGAGGCCGGCCAGGTATGCCGCCCCGAGGGCCGTCGTTTCCAATATCTGCGGCCGTACTACAGGAATGTCAAGGATGTCGGACTGGAACTGAAGGAGCAGATCGTTGGCGGCCGCCCCGCCGTCGGCCCGCAGCTCGGTCGTTTCGATGCCGGAATCGGCCTCCATCGCGTCAATCACGTCGGCCACCTGGTAGGCCATGCTCTCGATGGCGGCACGCGCCAGGTGCCCTTTGTTGGCTCCGCGCGTGAGGCCGGCGATGGTGCCCCGGGCGTACTGGTCCCAGTGGGGCGCCCCCAGGCCCGTGAAGGCCGGCACGAAGTAGACCCCGCCGTTGTCGTCGACCGAGCGGGCCATCTCCTCGACCTCGGCGGAGTTCCGGATAATCTGCAGCTCGTCGCGGAGCCACTGCACGACGGCCCCCGCCACAAAAATGGACCCTTCGAGGGCATAGTGGGTGGTGCCGTCGATCTGATACCCGATCGTAGTCAGCAGATTGTGATCGGAGGTCACGGCCCTCTCACCGGTATTTTGTAGCATGAAGGCCCCGGTGCCGTATGTGTTTTTCCCGAGTCCCGGCGTGGTGCACATCTGACCGAAGAGGGCCGCCTGCTGGTCCCCCGCCATGCCTGCGATCGGCACCTCAGCGTTGAACGGACCCTTCTGGGTTCGGCCGTACACCTCGCTGTTGTCCCGCACTTCGGGGAGCAGGGAGGGCGGGATGTCGAGAAGGTCGAGCAACTCCTCGTCCCATGTCCCGTCGTGGATGTTGTAGAGCATGGTCCGGGACGCATTGGTGGCGTCCGTGACGTGGCGCTCCCCATTCGTCATCCGCCAGACGAGCCAGCTATCGACCGTGCCGAAGGCCAGCTCGCCCCGCTCCGCCCGCTCCCGGGCTCCGTCAACGTGCTCAAGCAACCAGTGGAGCTTCGTGCCCGAGAAATAGGCGTCAATGATGAGGCCCGTCTTCTCCTGAATGGCCTCCAGGTAGCCCCGATCTTTGAGTCGATCGCAGATTCCGGATGTGCGACGGTCCTGCCAGACGATTGCATTGTGGATCGGCTCGTCTGTCTCCCGGTCCCATACGATCGTCGTCTCGCGCTGGTTGGTAATCCCGATCGCGGCCAAGTCCTCCGCGTCTACGTCGGCCTTGCTTAACGCTTCGGAAGCGGTTCCCATCTGGGTCGACCAGATTTCGGTCGCGTCGTGCTCAACCCATCCCGGTTCGGGGTAGATTTGCTCAAACTCCTTCTGAGCAACCGTTTCAATCTGTCCGCCGCGATTGAAGAGGATGGAGCGGGAGCTCGTCGTTCCCTGGTCAAGTGCAAGAATATACTGCATGGGAAAGATTCTACGTCTCAGCGAAGATCAGTCCGGGAGAAGAATCAATGGGACCGCCGGGGAACGGAAAACATTGGGCTTCGGTGTGGACTCCCAGAACGACAGAGGGGGGTGCCGATTCCGAATGAAGAATCACAACGGAGGTGGACGTCCTGCCTGGGGATACACCAAACTGGGGATACACCAAACAAGGGACGGTCCACGGTTGGGGTCGCGACTAGGTGGATCGCGTACAAACAGGGGCTGAAAGCCGCCCGAGGGCGGTCGGTCGCGTGTCAAGATGGTTTGGAAGCCCTTCTGCAGCGTTACGCAGCACGAACTCGGTTGCGCCTCGACACCACGGAAGAAGCCCCCTAAAATCTCGGTGGGCTGCAAATCCTCGGTGGACAGCGTTTTTGAGTCACTGCACACGCAGTATAGGAAGCGCTTTTTTGAGTCGGTAGTGTAATCTTCCGAGAAAATGCTTCCATCTTCCCAAATCCATTCTGTTTTTGGCTTTTCTTCGTCTGGCCGGGATATTTCCCCTGCGAGACCTTTACAAGGCTATCCACTGCCGTCCTCCGAGGAACGGTTCTCTGAGTTCCTGGCCTTCACGATTGTGTTCATTGGTCATCCCGGCTTATGTCCAGGTCTCAGCGACCAACTCAATACCGAAAGGGCTCACAGTCCCTGGTCGAGCACCGATCGGGGGTCGGCGGCAACGACAACCGCCTTTCGTTCTACGTCGTCGAAGAGATCGTTCACCAAACGTCCCTTCGGGCGCCCCACCTTACGTACTACGGCTTCATAAGGGGGCGGGCGGACATAGAGGTGGCGGGGGACGACTTCACCGCGACCCCCGGAGAATCGCTCGTCGTTCCTCCGCTGCAGACGATCACCGTGGACTTCCCGGAGGCGGATGAGAACCCGGTTCGGTACGTCGTTCTCAAAATTGACCGGGAGAAAGTGCATGCCATTCTCGATCAGATCACCGAGACCCCCCTCCAGGACGGGGCCGTCCGGGGCTGGAAGGGCGAAGAGCAGACGTATTTCCGGATCGAGGAGGTCGAGGGCATCCTTCGGGTTCTCGGCATGATCGAGTATCTCTTTCGCGAGCATCCCCCCAATCGCGACCGACTCATTGATCTGAATGCGATGGAGTTGATCATTCAGATGCTGGAGACCTCGTCCCAGCCCCTGCTGGTGGGAGAGTTTCAACGAGACACGTCTGCGGGAGGGCTCGCCGCGGCTGTGCAGTACATTCAAGACAATCTCGATCGGCACATCTCAATCGACGAACTGGTGGAGGAAGCGTGCATGAGCAAATCCAGCTTCTACCGCCACTTCAATGAAGAATTTGACATGTCGCCGTTGGAGTACATCACCCGTGAGCGTGTTGTCCGTGCCCGTGAGCTGCTGGCAAACCCCGAAAACACGGTGACCAGCGTGAGTCACTCCCTGGGCTTTAGCAGCACTAGCCACTTCATCGACATGTTCAAAGAACACGAAGGGGTAACGCCCAAGCAGTACCAGCTCGAGGTCACCGATTAGCTGTGCGTCGCAAGAAAGCCCTTCCGCGCCTCATAGTGCGGCACCACTTGGTTCTGGTACGGCAGGGCGTTGTCAACACCCAACCCATCTGGAATCGTTCGTCCGACCATTGACTTATGTCTTCCATTGCCCTTTTTGGAGCCGGAAGCTGGGGCACAGCCCTCTCCGTCCATCTTGCTTCGGCAGGCCGAGACGTCGTGTTGTGGGCCCGGCGTCCCGAAGTTGCGGAGGAAATTCGCCGGACGTCCCACAACCCGACGTATCTTCCCGAGCTCCTCATTCCATCGTCTGTCCAGATTACGACCGACCTGGAGACTGCGGCCCAGGCGTCGAACCTGTGGGGCATGGCCGTCCCGTCGCAAAAGCTACGAGAGCGGCTGGAAGCGCTTCGTCCGTATGTGCACGAGGACGTCCGTCCCGTGGCGTTGTCGAAGGGGATCGAGAACGAAACGTTGCTCACCATGTCGCAGGTCCTGGACGACGTATTCGATCGGGTACCCCAGGAGCAGATTGGGGCCCTGTACGGCCCGAGCCACGCCGAGGAGGTGGCCGAGGGGCGCCCTACGGCGATCGTGGCGGCGGCCCCCGACGAGGGAGAAGCCCGACACATCCAGAGGGCCTTCATGACCGACCGACTCCGGGTGTACGTCAACACGGACGTGCTCGGCGTCGAGATCGGCGGGTCTGCGAAGAATGTGCTCGCCATTGCGGCCGGCATTGCCGACGGGGTCAGCTACGGCGACAACGCCAAGGCGGCCCTCGTGACGCGCGGTCTCGCCGAGATTCGGCGGCTCGGCCAGGCCCTCGGCGCCGACCCGCAAACCTTTGCTGGCCTGGCTGGCATTGGGGACCTGGTGGTCACCTCCATGAGCCAGCACAGCCGGAACCGATACCTCGGTGAGCAGATCAGCACGGGAAAGAGCCTCGACCAGGTGCTCAACGAGATGGAAATGATCGCCGAGGGCGTCCGGACCACCCGGTCGGTGTACAATTTGTCCAAGCACCACGGGGTGGAGATGCCCATCACGGAGGCCGTCCACGCCATTCTGTTCGACGACAAGAGCCCCCGGAAGATGGTAAAGCGGCTGATGACCCGCTCGGCCAAGCACGAAAATTGGCTTCCGGCAACCCTGGAGCGGTAGGCCTTCCTGATTTCGATTCGCACTGGGGGGGCTTCGACCCCGTCATCCCCGCTCCCCTCCCCCCAACTTGTCTCCATATAGACCAACGCTCCCCGTCATGTCGCACGTATCCCCCGACGGTTCCTTCTCTTCCGGCGAGCTGGACTCCGTCATGACCCTCGAACAGTTCATCATCGACCAGCGCGATAGTTTTCCACAGGCCACGGGGTCCTTCTCGCGACTGCTGCGCGACCTGAGCGTGGCGGCCAAGATCATCAACCACAACATCCGCCGCGCGGGCATCTTGGATGTGGGTGGCGAGACCGGCACCGTCAATGTTCAGGACGAACGGCAGAAGAAGCTCGACGAGATTGCCGATACGGAGCTCGAACGCGCCCTGCGCCGCGGCGGGGAGACCTGCCTGATTGGGTCGGAAGAACAGCCCGAGACCGTCCCCATGTCGCCGGACGCCAAGGCGCAGGAGCGCTTCGCCGTCTTCTTCGATCCGCTCGACGGCTCCACCAATACGGACGTAAACGCCTCGGTGGGCACCATTTTTAGCGTTTATACCCTCCCCGAACAGGTAGAGGCCGACGACGCGCTTGACGTGGCGCTCCGGCCGGGGACCGAGCAGGTGGCGGCCGGCTACGTGGCGTACGGCTCGTCCACGATGCTCCTCTTCACGACGGGAGACGGGGTGAACGGGTTTACGCTCGATCCAGGCATCGGCGAGTTTCTGCTGACACACCCCGACCTCCAGATTCCGGACGAGCGCGCCATGTACTCGGTGAACGAGGCCGACATTGAGGACTTTTCCCCAGAACTGCGCACATTCCTGCGCTGGCTCAAGCAGAAGGATCCGGAGACGGGGGCGCGGATCCGCGCCCGGTACATCGGGTCATTCGTGTCGGACTTTCACCGCAATCTGCTGAAGGGAGGGCTCTACATGTATCCGGCGACGACCGACCATCCCGACGGCAAGCTGCGCCTGATGTATGAAGCCAACCCCATGGCCTTTCTCGTGGAGCAGGCCGGGGGGCGGGCGTCCGACGGGCACCGGCGGATTCTCGACGTTACCCCCGACCGGCTCCACCAGCGAATTCCCCTGTTCATTGGGAGTGCGCCGCTGGTCGAAGCCGCGGAGGCTTTCCTTCAGGGCCGAGAGGCAGAAGTCCCGAGCGTGGCCTGAACGCACCCTAGGTTGCGTCGTACAACCTGTGGTGAACAGATTTGCTCTGACAGTCTCCCCGAGGAATGCCCAACGCGACGGATCCCGCGGTGATTGATCCGCCCCAGAAGCCGGTGGCAACGATGCACCGGCCCGACGCCCCCGACCACACGTTCGAGGGTTGGTCTCCCGACGTCTTCGAGATGCTCGACCGGCTCCGGGCGGAGCCGCACATCGACCAGTACAAAAAGGAAAAACCGGGAGTTACCGACCACCTGAAGGACCCGTTTCGCCGATACCGAGACGACTTGGTGGTCAACTGGGTACTCCCGAACCAACTGGGGTTTGAGACGGAGAAACACGTGTTCAGCCGGCTTCTCAAGAACGACTTTGGGGCCGGGGGGTGCCACGATCACCTCTGGATGTCGTTCTACCGGCCCGAGACGCGACGGCTGGAGGATGTGCAGATCACACATCGGGTGTCGCCCGACGGGTTTGCGGTAGGAATTTACGTGGGCGCCTACGCAACCGATCTGCTCAAGCAGGCCCAATCGCGCATTCAGGCCGACCCGGCCACGTATCTCGATCTCGTCAATCCTCTTCTGGCACGGGACGACTGGCGGGTGTCCACGCATCGTGGGTCTGGAGAAAGCAAAACGCGGGACGTGGTTACTGAGCCCCTGGACGCCGTCCCCGAGAGCGTGGGGAAGGCGGACGGCATCCACGTGCGTCACTACCTTTCCCGTTCGGAGACGCTCGACCTGGGCCCTCGCCTCGTCGACCGGGCGCTCGACCTCGTCTTCGACGTGTGGCCGATCTATCGGTTCTACCTCGCGACGAATCTGTCGTAGGGTTCAACGGAGGATGCCTATTTCATCAAGGCAAGTGTCCCTTGAGTGGAGGGGACGTGATGAATGAACGTGACGCGTAGAATGAACGTGACGCGTAAGGGGGGCTCAAATGGAAGGTTTCCTTCGAAATGAGGAGATGAGCCTGCGATGTCGGGGGATAGCACCCGGTGATCCGCGGAAATTCACGCTTCACGCATCACGGTTCACAATGTAGGGGTTCAGCCTGCATCGATAGAATTAAACGTCGCTTCCCAGTAAAATTTTGTCAGATGCTTCTATGTCCACCCTCATCGAGACCTCGACCGACGATCAGGTTCAGACGATTCGCCTCAACCGCCCCGACAAACGCAACGCCCTGAACGCCAACCTCGTGACGGCGCTGAAAACGGCGCTCGACGAGGCCGAAGAGGACGACGATCTCCGCGCGATCGTCCTGACCGGCGCTGGATCGGCGTTTTCTGCCGGGGCCGACCTGTCGTCGCTCCGCGCCATGCGCGACGCCGGGCCAATGGAAAATCAGGAGGACTCGCGGCACCTCGCGGAGCTCTTCCGCCAGATTTACCAGCATCCAATGCCCGTTATTGCAAAGATAAACGGACACGCCATCGGCGGCGGGTGCGGGCTCGCGGCGGTCTGTGACTTCGCGTACGCGGCGGAAGGGGCCAAGCTCGGGTTCACGGAGGTGCGGATCGGGTTCGTCCCCGCCATCGTGATGGTCTTCCTGCGGGGCAAACTGGGAGAAACCCAGACCCGCAACCTGTTGCTGCGGGGGCGGCTCGCGGACGCGGCCACCGCCGCGGACTTGGGGCTGGTCACCAGGGCAGTGCCCGAGGGGACGCTGGACGGGGCGGTGGACGACCTGGCCCACGAGCTAGCCCGGGAGACGAGCGGCTCGGCGGTGGCGCTCACGAAGCAGATGCTGGCGCGGGTGTCGGGGATGGGACTCGACGAGGCGCTCGACTACGCGGTGCAGATGAACGCCTTTGCGCGGGGCACAGAGGACTGCCAGGCGGGCATCAAGGCGTTCTTGAACGACGAGGATCCGCCGTGGAAACGAGACGAGTAAGGAGAGAGGCACGCTCAAACACCAGAAGTCGAGAACTCCGGCGGCATTTAGAAGCTGTTTGGTGGATGGATGAGAAGGTTGAGTAGGTTCGGAGTGCGGCTCCCTGAGAATGCTGAGCCTCTCTGGCAACCACAGCTTCTGCCGCGCAAGAATCTGGCTTTGTTGCCTCCGTCCTACGCCCACGGAATCTTTACGCGTGCCGCTACCATCTTCGGCGCGTAGCGCTTACATTTGATGTACCACAGAGGCCCGCCTTCGCATCCCGCTGATCAACACTACGCTCACACAATTATGGGTAAGAACGTTGCTGAAAAACTGATCGACAGCCACCTCGTGGACGGGGAGATGGAAGTGGGGGAGGAGATTGAGCTCGAGATGGACCAGACCCTCACCCAGGACGCCACCGGAACGATGGTGATGCTGGAGTTTGAGGCGATGGGCATTCCCCGCGTCCGAACGGAGCTGTCGGCGCAGTACGTCGACCACAACCTGATCCAATCCGACTTCAAGAATCCCGACGACCACCTCTTCCTGCGCAGCGCCTGCAAGAAGTACGGCGTGTGGTATAGCCGCCCGGGCAACGGCGTGAGCCACCCGGTGCACCAGGAGCGGTTCGGCGTGCCGGGACAGACGCTCATCGGCTCGGACAGCCACTCGCCCGCCGCGGGCGCCCTCGGCATGCTCGCTATTGGGGCGGGGGGGCTCGACGTGGCGATGGCCATGGCCGGCAAGCCGTACACCATCAACATGCCCGAGGTCTGGGGCGTCAAGCTTACTGGCGAGCTGCCCGACTGGGTCAGCGCGAAGGACGTGATCCTCACCATGCTGGAGCACCACGACGTGGACGGCGCGGTGAACCAGATCATCGAGTACTACGGGCCGGGCCTTGACGACCTGAGCTGTATGGACCGCCACGTCATCGCCAACATGGGTACGGAGCTGGGGGCCACCAGCACCGTCTTCCCGGCCGACGAGGAGGTGCGCGACTTCCTACGACGCCAGGGTCGCGAGCAAGCCTTTCAGGAGGTTGAGGCCGATGAGGACGCCACCTACGACGAGCACAAGGAGATCGACCTCTCGACGCTGGAGCCGAAGATCGCGAAGCCCAGCAGTCCGGGCAACGTGGTGCCGGTGCGCGAGGTGGAGGGCCGCGAAATCTACCAGAGTTACGTCGGCTCCTCGGCCAACCCCGGCTTCCGCGACTTCGCCAGCGCCGCGGAGATCGTCGACGGCCAGCAGGTGCACGACCGCGTGTCGTTCGACGTGAACCCGACCTCGCGGCAGATTTTGGAGAACCTGATGAACACGGGCCATCTGCAGATGCTGACCCGCGCTGGCGCCCGCATCCACCAGGCCGGCTGCAACGGCTGCATCGGGATGGGCCAGGCGCCCGCCACCGGCCAGATTTCGGTGCGCACGGTGCCGCGCAACTTCCCCGGCCGCTCCGGCACCAAGGAGGACGCGGTGTACCTCGTCAGCCCCGAGACCGCGGCCGCCTCGGCGCTCACGGGCGAGATTACCGACCCGCGCGACCTGGCGGACCTCTACGACATGGAGTACCCGAACGCCCAGACGCCGGACGACATCAGCGTCAACACCGACCAGCTCGTGGAGCCGCCCCCGCCGGAGGAGGC